>NZ_JBWLKL010000021.1:0-139573 GCF_059026065.1 Streptomyces sp. A18
ATCGGCAAGAGCGACCTGGACGATCTGCTCTCCAACCGCGAGAAGCTCAACCAGGGCCTGGAGTTGATGATCGACTCTCCCGCCGTCGGGTGGGGCGTGCAGATCGACCGGGTCGAGATCAAGGACGTATCGCTCCCGGAGACGATGAAGCGCTCGATGGCGCGGCAGGCCGAGGCCGACCGCGAACGGCGGGCCCGCGTGATCAACGCGGACGCCGAACTGCAGGCCTCCAAGAAGCTGGCCGAGGCCGCGCACGAGATGTCGGACGAGCCGGCCGCCCTCCAGCTGCGGCTGCTGCAGACGGTGGTGGCGGTCGCCGCCGAGAAGAACTCGACGCTGGTGCTGCCCTTCCCCGTGGAGCTGTTGCGCTTCCTGGAGCGGTCCACGCAGCAGCAGCAACAACAGCAGCCCGCCGCCGTGCCCGAGTCTCCCGCTGCCGTGTCCGAGTCCCCCGCCGCCGTGCCTCAGGCTTCCGCCGCGCTGCCGGAATTCGGTACGAGGGATTCGGAAGCCGGAGAGCTGGGTGCGCCAGGAGCGTCGAGAACCGGACAGGACTAGTCCTTACCCGCTGCCGATCACCCGCTCGCACGCGGTGTTTGCAGCGGGAACCGACGTGGTGAGACCGGCGCCGGTGAAGACACGGGGGGCGCAACGTGATTGTCGAGTGCGCGTCCTGAAGTAGACCTTGTGTGCTACCAGGCGGTATCGGGATAGTGGGCCGCACCCTTTGGCATGGACGCGGCTTTCGTAGCGTGAGCGACTCCGTGCCGGTACGCCTTCCGGTCCCCAGGTCCCCACACCGAACGGGCCGACCCCCCACAGGAGGACGTGACTTGAAGCACCGACGCATATCCAAGCGACGTGCAGCCGTGGCAGGTGCGGGCATCACCGCACTGATCGCCGCCGGAATCACCTTCCAGACTGCGAACGCGAGTGAGAGTGCCCCGACCCCCACGCCGGACACCCTCTCGGTCGCGAAGGCCGGAAAGCTCGCCTCGTCCCTGGGCAAGGACCTCGGCCTGGACGCGGCCGGCACGTACTACGACGCCAAGGCCAAGAACCTCGTCGTGAACGTCCTCGACAAGAGCGCGGCCGACGCCGTCGAGTCGGCGGGCGCCAAGGCGAGAATCGTCGAGAACTCCCTCAAGGAGCTCAAGAGCGCCCGCTCGACGCTCAGCGACAAGGCGTCCATCCCCGGCACCTCGTGGGCGGTCGACCCGGCCACCAACAAGGTCGTCGTGACGGCGGACCGCACGGTCAAGGGCGCCGACATGGACAAGCTCGACGCGGTCGTGAAGGGGCTCGGCGGCAAGGCCGAACTCCAGCACAGCAAGGGGGAGTTCAAGCCCTTCATCGCAGGTGGCGACGCCATCTGGGGCGGCGGGAGCCGCTGCTCGCTCGGCTTCAACGTGGTCAAGGACGGCGCTCCGCACTTCCTGACCGCCGGCCACTGCACCGAGGCCGTCACCAGCTGGTCCGAGGAGCAGGGCGGCCCGGCCATCGGTGAGAACGCGGGCTCCAGCTTCCCCGAGAACGACTACGGCATCGTCAAGTACAGCGGCGACACCGCGCACCCGAGCGAGGTCAACCTCTACAACGGTTCGACCCAGGCGATCACCAAGGCGGGCGACGCGACCGTCGGCCAGAAGGTGCAGCGCAGCGGCTCGACCACGCAGCTGCACGACGGCTCGGTGACCGGTCTCGACGCCACCGTGAACTACGGCAACGGCGACATCGTCAACGGACTCATCCAGACCGACGTCTGCGCCGAGCCCGGTGACAGTGGTGGCGCGCTCTTCGCGGGTGACACCGCGCTCGGTCTCACCTCGGGCGGCAGCGGTGACTGCAGCTCGGGCGGCGAGACGTTCTTCCAGCCGGTTCCGGAAGCGCTGAGCGCCTTCGGTGCGGAGATCGGCTGACCCTTCGGGTAGCTTCACAGGAAGTTCCGGTCCCACCCCTGCGAGAGCAGGGGTGGGACTTTTTCTGCGAAACGGGAAGCGCGCCTGATCCGGTTCGCCGTCCGCGGGCCGTGTGTGGCTTGCCGCGCAGTTCCCCGCGCCCCTGACGGGGCGCGGCCTAGCGCTTGGGCCAGTACCACAGCGGCTCGTCCAGTGGCCCTTCGCGCCCTGCCACCGTCGTCTGGCCGAACTCCTTCAGCAGTTCTATGGAGTTCACGTCGAGGCGGTGGCGCGGGGCGCCCTTCTCGATGGCGTCCGCGAGGGGGCGGGCATGGGTCACCAGGACGATCTGCGTGTCCTTCGTCGCGGTCAGGATCAGGTCCGCGAGGGGGCGCAACAGATCCGGGTGCAGGCTCGTCTCCGGCTCGTTCAGGACGAGGAGCGAGGGTGGCCGGGGAGTGAGCAGGGCAGCGGCCCACAGCAGATAGCGCAGCGTTCCGTCGGAGAGCTCGGCCGCTCCGAGGGGGCGGTTCAATCCGCGCTGGTGCAGCTGGAGTTCGAAACGGCCCCCGCTGTCGACGACCCCCACCCGGCTGCCGGGGAAGGCGTCGTCCACCGCCGCGTCGAGGGACGCCGGATCGCCGATCTCGCGGATGGTCTGCAGGGCCGCCGCCAGGTCCGCGCCGTCATGGCCGAGGACGGGGGTGCGGGTGCCGACGCGGGCGGCGCGGGCAGGAGCCTCGGCGTCGGTGCGCACGTGGTCGTAGAGCCGCCAGGAGCGGATCAGTTCGCGCAGCCTGAGCAGGTCGGGGGCCAGCTGCGGGTCGGCCAGTTCGCTCAGCATGCTGTCGTACGGGCGGATGCCCTGGGTGCGGTGCCAGCCGCCGTCGGCGGTGCGGGTGCGCACGGTGGGGCCCGCGCGGTCGCAGAGCAGCGCGGCGGGGCGCAGCACGGGGCCCGCCCAGGTGCACTCGCGCTTGATCTCCGGGTCGAGATTGAACAGGGAGGGTTCGGCGCCCGCGCCCGAGGTGGGGATCGGGTGCCCGAAGTCGACCGCGTACCCGAACTCGTCGCCCGCGAAGCCCAGGCGCAGGCTGGTCGGCTCCGCCTTCGTGGGGCCCGCCCACAGCGCGGAGGGCAGCCCGCCCTCGCGGGCGAGCGCGGCCACCGCACCGCCTCGGGCCGACTCGGCGAGCAGGCGCAGCGCGCGGTACAGGCTCGACTTGCCGGTGCCGTTCGCGCCCGTCACTACGTTCAGGCGGTCCAGCGGGACGATCAGTTTGCGCAGGGAGCGGTAGTTCTCGACCGCCAGGGTGGTGATCATTGCTCAAGCCTCGCACCCGGGTCTGACAACGGCCGCGGGGAGCGGGTCTTCACCGGCGGTGGGCGCCGGTGTCTCCCGTGTCCTCCATCGCGGGCCGCCGGCCCGGCTGGTGGTCGCCGCGCAGCGCGGACATGACCAGGGTCACGGCGGTGCCCACGACGGCCCAGGCGGTGAGCACCAGCATCGGTCCGGTGATCGCGTTGCCCTTGAAGTACGCGATCGAGCGCGCCACCCAGGTGCCCGCGCCCGGCGGCAGCCAGGGGCCGATCTCCTTCCAGAACGGCGGCAGCATCGGCAGCGGGAAGGCGCCGCCCGCGCTCGGGTTGCCCGCGATCACGACGAGCAGGACCGCGAGGCCGATACCCACGATGCCGGTGAGCGACTGCAGGGCGAGCGTGATCATGCCGACCCCGAAGACGACCAGTGACCCCAGGCCCCACAGGCCCATGATGCTGCCGGGCAGGGCGCCGAGGATCGGCCCGATGATCAGCGCGCCGCCCAGGCCGCCCGCGATCGAGTAGAGCGCCATGACGCCGGTCCTGATCAGCGCGCGCGGGCCGTTGGCGGCCCGGGAGCCCGCGCTGATCGCCAGGATCGACGCGCACAGATAGCCGCCGACGCACCAGCCGACGACCAGGTAGAAGGACGAGAGGCCGTCGAAGTCCTTGGTGGACGCGGGGGCCACGTCCACGGTCTTGACCGTCCGCTTCTGGGCCCCTTCGACCTCGGTGGCGATCTTCTCCAGCGCGGTGGCCAGGACGGTGCCGCCGCCCGAGCCGACCAGGAGGGTGTCGGTGGTGCCCCGGGGGTCGACGATCAGGGCGCCGTCGATGTCGCGGTTCATGATCTGGTGCCGGGCCGCGGCCTCGTCCTTGACCACGCGCGGGTCGAGTGGTTCACCGGGGAGTTTCCCGAGCTTGTCCGAGGTCTCCTCGGCCGCGGGGCCCGGAGCGACGACTCCGAAGGGCACGTCCTTCGGTTTCGGGTCGTGCAGGGCCCCTACGTAGGAGGCGATGAACAGCAGCTGCAGGGCCAGTACACCGATGACCAGCAGGGCTGCTCGCGGGGTGACGGCGCTCTTCAACTCATCGGTGAAACTCATGCACCCACGCTCCGTGGCCTCTGTCGTTCCCGCAGGTGGGCGGGGCCGAATGGGCGACGAGGGGTGCCGTTCGACTCGGGTGTCGTACGTACGTTCGAAACTTGGTCTATGGTGGAGGCGGGGGATGTGAGGTCGGATCGGTTCAGGGTTCAGGAGGTGCGTGTGCCAGGGTTCACGCATCTGCACACCGTCTCCGGGTTCTCCCCGCGCTACGGCGCCTCGCACCCGGAGCGGCTCGCCGAGCGCGCCGCCGAGCGGGGCATGGACGCCCTCGCGCTCACCGACCGGGACACCCTCGCGGGCACCGTCCGGTTCGCCAAGGCCTGCGCGAAGGCGGGGGTGCGGCCCCTGTTCGGGACCGAGCTCGCGGTGGGTGAGCCTGCCCCGGCAGGCGGTGCGCGGCGACGGACCCCGGTGCGCGGAGGTGCCTTCATCGACGAGTCGACCCCGCGCGTCACTTTCCTCGCCCGCGACGGCGCCACCGGCTGGGCCGCGCTGTGCCGCCTGATCACCGCAGCGCACCGGAGCGGCGAGGCCCGGCCCGTGCTCCCGTGGGAGGAGAACCACGGCGACGGCATGACCGTGCTGCTCGGCCCCGCTTCCGACGTGGGGCGCGCGCTCGCCGCCGGACGCCCCGACCGCGCCGCCCGCCTCCTCACCCCCTGGCGCGAGCGCTACGGAGACGCGCTGCGCCTGGAGTCCGTGTGGCACGGCCGCGAGGGCACTGGACCCGGTTCGCTCCGCCTCGCCGCCCGCACCGTCGGCTTCGCCGCCGAGCAGCGCGTCCGCCCCGTCCTGAGCAACGCCGTCCGCTACGCCGACGCGGGCCTCGGTCCGGTCGCCGACGTGCTCGACGCCGCGCGCCGCCTCGTCCCCGTCGACCCGACCAAGGAACTCGACAGCGGGGAGCGGTGGTTGAAGGGCGCCGACGCCATGCTGGGCAACGCCGAGCGGATCGTGGAGGCGGCAGGATTCCGCCGTGACACCGCTCACCGTCTCGTCGAGCAGACGCAGACGGCCGCCGCCGAGTGCCTCGTCGACCCCGAGGACGACATCGGCATCGGCTCCGTGCGCTTCCCCGAGCCGCACCTCGTCGGCGCGGGCCGCCGTACCGCGCAGCGCGTGCTCGCGTCGCGGGCGGCTGCGGGCATGGTGCTGCGCGGCCATGACTCCCGCCGGGAGTACTGGGAGCGGATGCACCACGAGCTGGACATCATCGCGTACCACGGCTTCGCCTCCTATTTCCTCACCGTGGCCCAAGTGGTCGACGACGTACGCGACTTGGGGATCCGCGTCGCGGCGCGCGGCTCCGGAGCCGGGTCCCTGGTCAATCACCTCATCGGCATCGCGCACGCCGACCCCGTCGAACACGGCCTGCTCATGGAGCGGTTCCTGTCCACGCGCCGTGCCGTCCTGCCGGACATCGACATCGACGTGGAGTCGGCCCGCCGCCTCGAGGTCTACCGCGCGATCATCGGCCGCTTCGGCACCGAGCGGGTCGCGACCGTCTCCATGCCCGAGACCTACCGCGTCCGCCACGCCATCCGGGACGTGGGCGCCGCCCTCTCCATGGATCCGGCCGAGATCGACAAGCTCGCCAAAGCCTTCCCGCACATCCGCGCGCGGGACGCCCGCTCTGCGATGGACGAGCTGCCCGAACTGCGGGCGGTGGCAGGGGAATCGGAGAAGCACGGTCGCCTGTGGGAGCTGGTCGAGGCGCTGGACGCGCTGCCGCGCGGGATCGCGATGCACCCGTGCGGGGTGCTGCTCTCCGATGCCTCGCTGCTCGCGCGTACGCCCGTCGTGCCCACCAGCGGCGAGGGCTTTCCCATGTCCCAGTTCGACAAGGAGGACGTGGAGGACCTCGGGCTGCTCAAGCTCGACGTGCTCGGCGTGCGGGTGCAGTCGGCGATGGCGCACGCGGTGGGGGAGGTCGAGCGGGCCACGGGCGAGCGGGTGGACGTGGACGCGGTGCCGCCGGGGGACCCGGCGACGTATCAACTCATCAGGTCCGCCGAGACGTTGGGCTGTTTCCAGATCGAGTCGCCGGGCCAGCGGGACCTGGTCGGGCGGCTGCAGCCCGCGACCTTCCACGACCTGGTCGTGGACATCTCGCTCTTCCGGCCGGGTCCTGTCGCCGCCGACATGGTGCGGCCCTTCATCGAGGCCCGGCACGGCCGCGCGCCCATCCGCTATCCGCACCCGGACCTGGCGGGGCCGCTCAAGGAGACGTACGGCGTCGTCGTCTTCCACGAGCAGATCATCGAGATCGTGGACATCATGACCGGCTGCGGGCGCGACGAGGCGGACCGGGTGCGGCGCGGGCTCTCCGACCCCGAGTCGCAGGGGCGGATCCGGTTCTGGTTCGCGCAGCAGGCGGCGGCCAAGGGGTACGACGCCGAGACGATCGGGCGGACCTGGGAGATCATCGAGGCCTTCGGTTCGTACGGCTTCTGCAAGGCGCACGCGGTGGCCTTCGCGGTGCCGACATACCAGTCGGCGTGGCTGAAGACCCATCACCCGGCCGCCTTCTACGCCGGGTTGCTCACCCACGACCCCGGCATGTACCCGAAGCGGCTGCTGCTCGCGGACGCGCGGCGGCGGGGGGTGCCGATCCTTCCGCTGGACGTGAACCGGTCCGCGGTCGCTCACCGTATCGAACTGGTGTCCGAGCCCAGGGAGGCTTGGGGCCTGCGCCTCGCGCTCTCCGACGTCCACGGCATCAGCGAGGCCGAGGCCGCGCGGATCGCGGACGGGCAGCCCTACGCCTCGCTCCTCGACTTCTGGGAGCGGGCAAGGCCCGGCAAACCGGTGGCGCAGCGGCTTGCGCAGGTCGGTGCGCTCGACGCGTTCGGCGCCAACCGCCGTGATCTGCAACTGCACCTGACGGAGCTCCGGCGGGGCTCGCGGGGTGCGTCCGGCGGTCAACTCCCCTTGTCCGGCGGGCGGAAGACGGCCCCGGCGGGGCTGCCCGACCTGGACGACGCGGAACGGCTCAGCGCCGAGCTCGGCGTCCTGGGCATGGACTCCTCGCGCCATCTCATGGGCGACCACGCGGAGTTCCTGCGGGAGCTCGGCGTGCTGACGGCCCGTCGCCTCCGGGAGGCCGAGCACGGGGCGACCGTCCTTGTCGCGGGCGCCAAGGCGGCCACCCAGACCCCGCCGATCCGCTCCGGGAAGCGGGTCATCTTCACCACTCTGGACGACGGTACGGGCCTGGTCGACCTGGCCTTCTTCGACGACGCCCACGAACGGTGCGCGCACACCGTCTTCCACTCCTGGCTGCTCCTGGTCCGCGGAGTGGTGCAGCGGCGCGGCCCGCGCAGCCTCAGCGTGGTCGGCGCGGCGGCGTGGAACCTGGCGGAACTGGTGGAGCTGCGGCAGGAGGGCGGGCTCGAAGCGGTGGGCGCGCGGCTCGCCGAGCCGGGACCGGAGGAAGAGCCTGACGGATCCCCGGCGGGCGACGGTACCTCGCCCCCGGCGGACGGCGGGCGCCGCATCCGGATGTCCACGGGGTACGAGATGCACCCCTGGGCCGACCTGCAGCCACCCGGTGAACGGGCGGCGACAGGGCGGAAGTTGTGGCATCAGAGCCCGGGGAGTGCGGGATGAGCGGGGCGGAGCGGGAGCGGGCGGAGACGCCGGAGACGCCGGAGATGTCGGAGACGCCGGGGGAGGGCGAGGGTGGGTGCTGGGTGCCGATGCGGGTGTCTGATTCCGAACCCGATTCCGAGCCCGAGCCCGAGTCCGAGTCCGAGCCTGCGGGCGTTCTCCACGTGCGTTTCCTCCTCCCGCCCATGTACGAAGCCGTCCTCCCCCAACTGCTCTCGCTGCTATCCGAGTTCACCCCCGGGGTCGAAGCCCTGCCGCCCGACTCGGCGGTCGTCGACATACGGGGAGCGATGCGTTACTTCGGGCGTGATGCCGTCCAGCTCGCCTCGGTGATACGGGTGCGGGCGCTCGCCCTCTACGGAGTGGACTGTGTGATCGGTGCCGGGCCGGGGCCCATGGTGGCGCGGATGGCCGTGCGGGACGCCGTGCCGGGCGTGACCCGGGTGGTGGGCCCGGACCCCGGCTCCGTCGCGGAGTTCCTGGGACCGAAGCCGGTCGGCGAACTGCCGGGGGTCGGACGTGCCACCGCCCGCACCCTCTGCTCGTACGGGCTCGACTCCGTCGGCAAGGTGGCCGCCGCGCCGCTGTCCACGCTGCAGCGCCTCGTCGGCGCCCGCGCCGGCCGCGAGCTGCACGAGAAGGCGCACGGCGTCGACCGCGCGCACGTCGTGCCGAATGCCGCCGCCCGCTCCCTTGCCTCGGAACGGCCCTTCCCCCGCGATGAGTTGGACCCCACGCGGCACCGCAGGGCGCTGCTCTCGATCACCGAAGAACTCGGTGCGCGGATGCGCGACGAGGGCCAGGTGTGCCGCTCCCTGACCCTCACCGTGCGGTACGCCGACCGTTCCACGACGACCCGCACCCGTACGCTGCCCGAGCCGACCGCGCACTCCTCCGCCCTGACCGGATCCGCGTACCGGATGTACGAGGCGCTCGGCCTCCAGCGGGCCCGGGTGCGCGGCATCTCGCTGCGCGCCGAAGGGCTCGGCCCCGCCGAGCACGCCGCCCACCAGCTGATGTTCGACCCGGTGGACGACAGGGCCCGCCGGATCGAGGCGGTGGCCGACCGGGCACGGGCGAAGTTCGGCCCCGGCGCGATCGTGCCGGGAACGCTGGCCGCGTAACCGCGTAACCGCGTAACCGAGTTCCGGGGGGCTACAGGTCGCGGCGGTGCTCCGTCACGACCGTGACGGCCGCCGCCACCAGCGGCCACACCGCGAACACGATCCACGCCTCGGTGACCGAGACCGGGTACGGGCCCTCCGGGAAGCCGATCGAAGGGTTCTCGACCAGCTTCTGCCACGCGGTGACCGGCATCGCGTTGCCGATCTCCATGACCCAGCGATGGGTATCGCTCTGGAAGAGCGCGGGGAGCAGGAGCAGCGTGATCAAGGTCGTGACGACGGTGCCCGTGGCGTGCCGCACGAGGGCGCCGACCGCCATGCCGACCAGCGCGCACAACGGAGCGAGCAGAGCACCCGCCGCGACGGCATGCAGCGCGCCGGGATCACCGAGCGACAGGCCGCCGTACTCCCTCAGGATCGCCTGGGTCGCGCCGAACGAAGCCCCCGACACCACCGCGCCGAGCACGAGCATCACCGCCGCCACGACGGCCACCTTGGCCGTCGCCACAGCGCGCCGGTCGGGGACGGCCGCGAACGTCGTACGCGCAAGACCGCTGGTGTACTCGCCGAAGACGGCGATGGCGCCGACACTGCCCGCGATGACCATGAAGATCTGCCAGGCGGGATCGACGAAGGCGGTGTGCAGCGGATCGAACCGCATGTGTGGATCCAGGCCGTCCGGGGGCGGCAGGTGCGCGAGGTGATCGGCGTTGGACCGCGCGGAGTTCACGTTGATCCCGACGACGACCAGCGCGCCGACCCCGAGGACCCAGTACGTGGAACGCAGCGACCAGAGTTTGATCCACTCGGCGGCCACGAGGTCGCGGAATCGGGCGCGGGGTTCTTCCTTCGCGGCGACCGCGAGGGCGAGTGTCGTCGTCATCGGGCTTCTCCTGCCAGGTATTCCGCGCTGTCGGCGGTGAGTTCCATGAACGCCTCCTCCAAGGACGCGGTCCGAGTGGTCAACTCGTGCAGCAACACCCGTCGCTGGAAGGCGAGTTCGCCGATACGGGCGGCGGGCAGACCGGTCACGGTAAGCGCGTCGCAGTCCGCCTCCACCGACGCGCCTTCGGCGCTCAGTGCGTCCGCCAGCGTCAGGGCGTCCGGCGTACGCACGGTCACGCTCAGCCGAGTCCCCCGCGCCGCGAAGTCCGTGAGGCTCTCGGCCGCTATCAACTCGCCCCGGCCGATGACGATGAGCTCGTCGGCGGTGTTCTCCATCTCGGACATGAGATGGCTGGACACGAAGACGGCGCGGCCCTCGGCGGCCAGGCGCCGGAAGAGCCCTCGTACCCACAACACGCCTTCCGGATCCAGCCCGTTGAGGGGTTCGTCGAAGAGCAGCACCGGTGGATCGCCGAGGAGAGCCGTCGCGATCCCGAGCCGCTGCCGCATGCCCAGCGAGAATCCGCCGGTGCGCTGCCGGGCCACGTCGGCGAGGCCGACCTCGCGCAGCACCTCGTCGACCCGGGCCCGCGGGATGCGGTTGCCGCGGGCCAGAGCGGCCAGGTGGGCCACCGCGGTGCGCCCGGCGTGCACGTCGCCCGCGTCGAGCAGCGCGCCGACGTGCCGCAGGCCGCGCGGCCGGTCACGGAAGGGGCGGCCGTCGATGGTCGCGGTTCCGTCGCTGGGTTCGATCAGGCCGAGGAGCATCCGCAGGGTGGTCGTCTTGCCCGCGCCGTTCGGTCCGAGGAACCCGGTGACCCGCCCCGGGCGCACGGTGAAACTCAGCTTCCGTACGGCGTACTTGGCGCCGTATCGCTTCGTCAGTTCGTCGACTTGAATCACGTGGCCCACGGTGCCGCCGGCCGGGGCCGCACGGCATCGGGCCGAAGGCCACACCCGCCGCGGCTCGGTAGCCCACGGGCGTAGGACCGTGGGCCAATACCCCTGCGGGCAACGGGCACATACGATCGGCGCATGGACATCGACCCAGGTCAGCCCGCGACCGAGGAGGTACGGGGCCGACGCGTGCCCGGACGTCTGTGGCCGTCGGTGCGTGCGGCCCTGGCCTGGAGCGGAGCCGTCGTCCACCCGTTCGTCACGTACGTGACCTTCGACCACGGACAGCAGGGCTTCGACCTTCTGATGGTCCTCGCGTCGATCGCGCTGACGGCCGTGGTCGCCTCGCTCCTCAGACGCAGGCCACTGCCGGCGCTGTCCTTCCTGCTGCTGGGCGCGGTGGCGGCCACGATGGAGATGCGCAAGACGGAGGTCAGCTATCTCCAGACGCTGGTCGGGGTCTGCGCCGTCGGCTATCTCGCCGCCACCCGGCCGCGCCGCACCTCCGTCGTCGCCGCCCTCATGGCGTTCACGACGCAGGCCATCACTCTCTTCGCCTTCCCGCCCGACGGCGACTGCCGGCCCCCGTACCAGGCGGGCGGCTGCGGATCCTCCGGCTGGGCGAGCAACAACGGCGAGACCGTCGCGTTCATCGCCGTCGCCCTCATCGCGGCCTGGACGGCGGGCAGTTCGGCCCGCGAGCGCCGTACGCACGCCGACGTGCTGCGCGCCCAGGCCACCGCCCGTGCTGTCACCGCCGAACGGCTGCGCATCGCACGGGAGTTGCACGACATGATCGCGCACAGCATCGGCGTCATCGCCATCCAGGCGGGCGTGGGCAGCCGGGTCATCGACACCCAGCCCGCGGAGGCCCGCAACGCGCTCACCACCATCGAGGCCACCAGCAGGGAGACCCTCGCGGGTCTGCGCCGGACGCTGGTCGCGTTGCGCAGACCCGAGCCGGAGCCGGGAGCCGTTCACGCACCGGATCCGGGAGCCGCCGATGGGACGGGCTCCGCCCGCGACGCGTCCGCCGCGCCACCCCGCGAACCCGCCCCCGGGCTCGCCGACGTCGACCGCCTCGCCGCGTCGGCGCTCGACGCCGGGGTCCACGCGGAGGTCATATGGCGGGGGGAGCGCGGGCCGCTGCCCGCCGACATCGACCTGGCCGCGTTCCGCATCCTTCAGGAGGCCCTCACCAATGTCGTACGCCATGCGGGAACGGATACCTGCCGGGTGACCGTCGCGCGGCGGGACGGCGAGCTGTCCCTCGGGATAGAGGACGACGGCCGCGGCGGACTGCCCGCGGGTATCGGCTTCGGCCTCGTCGGCATGCGCGAGCGCGTCGCCCTGCTGCACGGCCGGTTCACCGCGGGACCGCGCCCTGAGGGCGGCTTCCGGGTGACGGCCCTGCTGCCCCTGCCGCCGGAGGCGGCGCGGTGACCGGCCCCGCCGTCCGCGTCCTCCTGGCCGACGACCAGCCCCTCGTCCGCGCGGGCCTGCGCGTCCTGATGGTCGACACCCCCGACATCGAGGTCGTGGGGGAGGCGGGGACGGGCGCCGATGCGGTCCGACTGGCCCGTGACGTACGTCCCGACGTCGTCGTGATGGACATCCGCATGCCCGGCATGGACGGCATCGAGGCCACGCGCCGCATCATGAGCGAGTCCGGCGCGACGACACGCGTCCTCGTCCTCACCACCTTCGACGATGACGACTACGTGTACGGGGCGCTCCGCGCGGGCGCGAGCGGATTCCTCGTCAAGGACATGGCGCTGGAGGACATCCTCGCGGCGATCCACGTGGTGGCCGCCGGGGACGGGCTGATCGCGCCGAGCGTCACCCGGCGCCTGATCGAGGAGTTCGCCGCGCGGCCCGAGCCCACGCCCTCGGTGCGGCGGACCGTGGACGGCATCACGGACCGCGAGTGCGAGGTGCTCACGCTGGTCGGACGCGGCCTGTCGAACGCGGAGATCGCGGCCGAGCTCGTCATCACCGTGGCCACGGTCAAGGCGCATGTGGCGCGGCTCTTCACCAAGCTGGACTCCCGTGACCGGGTCCAACTGGTCATCATCGCCTACGAGGTGGGGCTGGTGGAGCCCCCTCGGTAGGAGCCGGAACGGGGCCGGGGGCACCGGGAGGGGCCCGTGACGGGGGCCGTGAGGGATCGCGCCAGTGATTACTGGAAAGTTTTACTGACGCGTAACTTCACACTTCTACGACCCGCGCTTAATTTGGCGTGTGCACGGCATCCTCGTGATCCGGATCACAGGGCTCACTCATCGCAACTCCCTTGAGCCGCAAGGAGATCACACGATGCTGCCCTGGAGACGAGCGCTCAGAGCGTTCACCGCCGCCCTTCTCATGACGGGCGCGCTCACCCTCGCCCCGGCCGCCACGGCGTCCGCCGAACCTGCTGCCGCCGCCTCGTCGCGCGGCTGGAACGACTACGACTGCGAGCCGTCCGCCGCCCATCCGCGCCCCGTGGTCCTCGTCCACGGAACCTTCGGCAACTCCATCGACAACTGGCTCGTGCTCGCGCCCTACTTGGTCAAGCGCGGCTACTGCGTCTACTCCCTCGACTACGGCCAGCTGCCCGGTGTGCCGTTCTTCAACGGCCTCGGCCCGATCGACAGATCGGCCGAGCAGCTCGATGGTTTCGTCGACAAGGTGCTCGCCTCGACGGGCGCCGCCGAAGCGGACCTCGTGGGCCACTCACAGGGCGGCATGATGCCCCGCTACTACCTGAAGTTCCTCGGCGGTGCGGAGAAGGTGAACGCCCTCATCGGCCTGGCGCCCGACAACCACGGCACCACCCTGCTCGGCCTGACGAAACTGCTGCCCTACTTCCCGGGCATCGAGGACCTGCTCACCACCAAGACCCCGAGCCTCGCCGACCAGGTGGCCGGATCGCCGTTCCTGACCAAGCTCAACGAAGGCGGCGACACCGTCCCCGGCGTCCGCTACACCGTCATCGCCACCAAGTACGACGAGGTGGTCACCCCGTACCGCACGCAGTTCCTGAACGGCCCCGGCGTACGCAACGTCACCGTCCAGGATCTGTGCCCCGTCGACCTCTCCGAGCACGTGGCGATCGGCATCCTCGACCGGGTCGCGCACCACGAGGTCGCCAACGCCCTGGACCCGGCGCACGCGACACCGACCACCTGCTTCTCCTGAACCGTGAGCCGCCGCTGACTGGGCTCAGCGGCGGCTCACGGCGTTCTCAGGGGGGGGCTCAGCGGCCGTGGCGTGCCGTCCGGCGGCGGGCCGTGCCGAACATGGCCGCGGCACCGATCGCGAGGGCGGCGGCGCCACCGATCGCGATGTACGGGGTGGTGCTGTCGCCACCGGTCTCGGCGAGGTTCTCGTCGGCCGCCGCGACGGGCTTCGCCGCGCCGCCGTTCACCTCGGGCTCGTTGGCCGCGGCGTCGTCACCCGCGGCCGGAGCCGCCTCGGTGGCCTCGGCGCCCGTCTTGGCGTCGCTGTCACCGTGGCCCTTGTGCTCGACGGTGGACTTCTCCGCGCCCGCGGCGATGTCCTTCTCCGAGGGGGCGGAGGCGACGGGGGCCTCAGCCGCTGCGTCGCCGCCACCGCTGTCCTTGCCGAAGACGACGTCGGAGCAGGTGTAGAAGGCCTCGGGGGAGTCCGAGCGCTGCCAGATCGAGTAGATGAGGTGGCGGCCCGACTTGGCCGGGACCTTGCCGTCGAAGACGTAGTCGCCGTTCTCCATCTTCGGGTCGGCGACGTCGACGAACGGCTTCTCCTCCAGGTCAGACCACTTCAGGGGCTTGGTCGGGTCGTACGAGTCCTTCGTGATGTACAGCTCGAAGGAGCCCTTGTGCGGGGCGGTGCCCTTGTAGTGGAAGGTGTGGTTGCCGCCGGACATCTTGCTGGACGGCCAGTCGGCGCGCGGCAGGTCGAGGCCCTTGTACTTGTCGTTGCCGGCGCTGCACAGCTTGCCGTCGGGGATGATCTCCTTCGACTTGCCGGCGGCGTTGGCGATGTTCACGCCGTTCCAGTCGTAGAAGGCCTGCGCGCCGCTGGCCGCGACAGCCGCCTTGCAGGCGGCCGAGGTCGGCGACTCCGGGCCCTCCTGGAAGCACGCGGAGACACGGCTCACCGGGTCCGTCATCGAACCGTGCGCGGCGGCGGGGGCGGCCGACAGGGCGGTCAGGGCGAGCGGGGCGATGCCGACGGCGGCGATCGCGGCGACCTTGCTTCGGCGTGCGGTCATGAGTGGTTCTCCTCAGCGGCGGTTCTGGGGGTGTGGGGGACACGAGACGGTTGCGAACGGCCGGTGCCGCCCCCCGATCGCGTGCGGCGCCGACGGTTCGTAACCGCCCCGGCGCCGAGAAAGCTAGCCGCTCGAAACCCCGAATTCGCCTGCTGAGAGGGGGTGATGGCGATCTTTATGGTCGAGTTAAGGGAGCCCTCAGGCTCCGCTCAGGTCGCGCCCGAATTGCGCCCCCAGCGGAGCGTCACCGCACCCACCGGTACCGCCGCTCCGGACGCCCCGTCCCCCCGTACCGAAGTGTCACCTCGACCCGCCCCGTGTCCGCGAAGAACTCCAGATAGCGGCGCGCGCTGACCCGGGAGAGTGCCCCCTCCTGTGCGCACTCCGATGCCGAAAGCCCGCCCGGGTGGCCCCGCAGCGTCTGCTCGACCAGGTCCGCCGTGTGTGCCGCCAAGCCCTTCGGGAGTTCGCGGGAGCCGGGTGGGCGGGGGCCGAAGAGCTGGTCGACGTCCTCCTGGCGCGCCTCGTCCAGGCCGTCGAGGCGGGCCCGCAACGCCGCCACGTGCAGCAACTGCTCGCGCAGCGCCGCCTGGTTGAACGGCTTGATCAAGTAGTGCAGCGCACCGGCCCGCAGCGCCGCCCGCACGATCTCCGCGTCCCTCGCGGCCGTGATGAACAGCGCGTCCAGCGGCTGCCGGTCCCGGTCGCGCTCCTCGGCGGCCCGCAACTCCCGCAGCACCGCGATGCCGTCCATATCGGGCAGATAGACGTCAAGGAGTACGAGATCGGGGCGCAGCCGCTCCACCGCCGCAAGCGCCTCCGTACCGCTGTGCGCCACTCCCACCACCGAGAATCCGTCCACCGCGGACACATATCGGCTGTGCAGTTTGGCGACCATGAAGTCGTCGTCCACGACCAGCACCCTTGTCATCGCCGCAGGCTATGGGCGCGACCACAACGACCACAACGTCCGTTGATTGCGGAAGAGAGACAGCTCCTTAACGCGCAGGCAACATGTGGGCCACCTCACAGGTATCCCCGTCCCCGCGGACAGCGGCCGGGTTCCCGCCCCCACGGGGAACCCGGCCGCACCAATTCCTCCGTACCGACATCGACTCCTACGTACCGACAGGTGGTGGCACTCGTGCGTCTGCGCACACCCCTTGCCCTGCTCGGGGCCGCGCTGCTCGTGCTCGCAGGGCCGCCGCTGCTCTCGACGGGCAGCGGCACCGAGACCGGCACACAGATCCCCGGCCTGCGCCTCATGGTCCCCAACACGCCGGGCGGCGGCTACGACATCACCGCCCGCACGGCGGCGAAGAACGCCGAGGACGCCGGCCTCACCCACAACATCGAGGTGTTCAACCTGCCCGGCGCGGGCGGCACCGTGGGCCTCAGCCGCCTCGTCGGCGAGCACGGCAACGGCAAGCTCGCGATGTCCATGGGTCTGGGCGTCGTGGGCGCCGCACGCTCCAACGACTCGGCCAAGACCCTCGCCGACACCACCCCCATCGCCCGCCTCACCGAAGAGCCGGACGTCGTCGTGGTCGCCAAGGACTCCCCGTACAAGAACATCAAGCAGCTGGTCACCGCCTGGAAGAAGAACCCCGGCAAGCTCCCCGTCGGCGGCGGATCGTCCCCCGGTGGCCCCGACCACCTCGCCCCGATGCTGATGGCACGCGCCGCCGGGATCGACCCGAAGAAGGTCAACTACGTTCCCTTCGACGGCGGCGGCGAACTCCTCGCGTCGATCCTCGGCAAGAAGGTCGCGTTCGGCGTCTCGGGCGTCGGCGAGTACCTGGACCAGATCAAGTCGGGTGAGCTGCGGCTCCTTGCTGTCACCGGGCCTGAGCGCGTCGACGGGCTCAAGGGTCCGACCCTCAAGGAGTCCGGCTACGACGTGAACTTCACCAACTGGCGCGGCATCGTCGCACCGCCCGGCCTCTCCGACGCGGAACGCAAGAAGCTCACCGGCCTGGTCAGGAAGCTGCACGACTCCCCTCAGTGGCGCAAGTCCCTCAAGACCAACGGCTGGGACGACGCCTTCCTCACCGGCGACAAGTTCGGTGACTTCCTGGCCGCCCAGGACAAGAGCGTGGTGTCCGTGCTGAAGGAGCTGGGACTGTGACGACGTCCACGACCGGAACCCCGCCCGAGCAGAGCGGCGGCCGCCGCGCCTGGCTGCGCGAGCACTCCGAACTCGGCGTCTGCGTGATGCTGTTGGTGCTCGGCGCCCTCGTGCTCACCGACGCGCTCACCATGGACGTCGAGATCGCCCAACGCGGCCCGATCGGCCCCAAGACCGTCCCGATCGCCGTGGGCATCGGACTCCTGCTCGTCGCCGTGATCCTCGCGATCGACGTCCTGCGCGGCGGCCGCGGCGAGGCCGAGGGCGGCGAGGACATCGACCTGTCCGAACCCGCCGACTGGCGCACCGTGGTGCTCCTCGCCGGAGTCTTCCTCGGCGCCGCCGTCCTCATCGATCCGCTCGGCTTCCCCATCGCGGGCGCCCTGCTCTTCTGGGGCGCCGCCTACGCCCTGGGCAGCCGTCACCTGGACCGCGACCCGCTCATCGCGGCAGGGCTCTCCCTGCTCACGTACGTCGTCTTCAACAACTTGCTCGGGGTGCCGCTCCCCGGCGGACCGCTGATGGGAGTGCTGTGACATGGATGCCTTCAACTCCCTGATGGACGGCTTCGGCACGGCCCTCACCCCCATGAACCTGCTCTGGGCAGCCGTCGGCGTGCTCCTGGGCACCGCGATCGGCGTGCTGCCCGGCATCGGCCCCGCGATGGCGGTGGCGCTGCTTCTGCCCGTGACGTACGGCCTTGAGCCGACCGGCGCGTTCATCATGTTCGCCGGCATCTACTACGGAGCGATGTTCGGCGGCTCGACCACGTCGATCCTGCTGAACACCCCGGGCGAGAGCGCAGCGGTGGTGGCCGCCATGGAAGGCAATCCGATGGCCAAGGCGGGGCGCGGCGCACAGGCGCTCGCGGCCGCCGCCATCGGCCACTTCGCGGGCGGCATCATCGGCACGATCCTCCTGGTCGCGCTCGCACCGACGGTCGCGGACCTCGCGGTCGACATCGGGGCGCCCGACTACTTCGCCATCATGGTGCTCGCGTTCATCGCGGTGACGTCGGTCCTCGGCTCCTCGCGCGTACGAGGGCTCGCCTCGCTCCTCATCGGCCTCACCATCGGGCTGGTCGGCCTCGACCAGATGACCGGACAGCAGCGCCTGACCTTCGGCTCGCTCCAACTCGCCGACGGCGTCGACGTGGTGATCGTCGCGGTGGGCCTCTTCGCCATCGGCGAAGCCCTGTGGGTCGCCGCGCATCTGCGGCGCACGAGCGGCGAGGCGATCCCGGTCGGCCGCCCCTGGCTCGGCAAGGCCGACGTGAAGCGCACCTGGAAGTCCTGGCTGCGCGGCCCGCTCATCGGCTTCCCGTTCGGCGCGATCCCCGCGGGCGGCGCGGAGATCCCCACCTTCCTCTCGTACGTCACCGAGAAGCGCCTGTCCAAGCACAAGGACGAGTGGGGCAAGGGCGCGATCGAGGGAGTGGCGGGCCCCGAGTCGGCGTCATCGGCATCGGCGGCGGGCACGCTCGTCTCCATGCTGACGCTCGGCCTGCCCACGACAGCGGTGGCGGCCGTGATGCTCGCGGCCTTCCAGCAGTACGGCATCCAGCCGGGCCCGCTCCTCTTCGAGCGCGAACCGGACCTGGTCTGGGGCCTGATCGCGTCGCTGTTCGTGGGCATGGTCCTGCTCCTGGCCCTGAACCTGCCGCTGGCCCCGGTCTGGGCGAAGCTCCTTCGCATCCCGAGGCCCTACCTCTACGCGGGCATTCTCTTCTTCGCGGCGGTGGGCGCCTACGCGGTGGGCGGCGAGTCCCTCGACCTGGTGATCCTGCTCATCATCGGTCTGATCGGCTTCGGCATGCGGCGCTACGGACTGCCCATCCTGCCCGCCGTCATCGGCGTCATCCTCGGCCCGAACGCGGAGCAACAGCTGCGCCGCGCCCTGCAGATCAGTGACGGCAGCGTCAGCGGCCTGGTCGAAACGCCCTTCTCGATCACGGTGTACGTGATCATCGCGCTGATCGTGCTCTGGCCGCTCCTGAAGAAACTGCTGGTGCGGGGCAGGAGCACTGACGTAGACGTAAAGGCATGACAGCCGACATCCGTCTCGCCACCGCCGCCGACGTCACCGCCGTGAAGGCGGTGACGTCGGCGGCGTACCACCCCTACATCGAGCGCATCGGTGTCGTGCCCGCCCCCATGGAGGCGGACCACGCGGCGGACGTGGCGGCGGGGCGGGTGTACGTCACCGGGGATCCGGTGGTGGGCGTCCTGGTCCTCGTCCCGCACGAGGACCACCTGTTCCTGGAAAGCGTCGCGGTCCACCCCGATGCGGCGGGCCAAGGAGTGGGCCGCCGCCTGCTCGCCTTCGTGGACGAGCGGGCGCGGTCCCTTGGACTGCCACAGGTCCGGCTCTACACGAACGCGATGATGTGGGAGAACCAGCGGCTCTACCCGCGATACGGCTACGAGATGGTGGAGCGCAGGGTGGACGGCCCGTACGACCGCTACCACTACAGCAAGCGCCTCTAGCGGTAGCCGCCCGGATCGGTGCCCCGCGCCTGCGGGCGTCTCATGCCCCGCCGGGGCCGGGCCTCACCCATCGGGCCACCAGGTCCGCTGGACGTCCTTGCGGACCTCGGGGCGTTCGCGGGGCCGCTCCTCGGCCTCGTACCTCTCCCGGATCTGTCGATTGGTGGGCTTCCCGACGGTCTTGTGCACGGTCACACGGCGCATGGCTGCCTCCCTGTACTACCGATGTCCAAGGTGGGACGTCTGTAGACCTCTGCCGGGAGGGTTTCTCATCGGAGTCGGATTGTCAGTGGCGGGTGTCACGCTCGGGTCATGACGATCGACTGGGACGCCGAAGCGGCCACATTTGACGACGAACCGGACCACGGCCTGCGGGACCCGGCGGTCCGGGACGCGTGGGCGCGGCGGCTGCGCGACTGGCTGCCACAGGCCACGGGCGACGTCCTCGACCTGGGCTGCGGCACCGGAAGCCTCTCCTTGCTGGCGGCCGAGCAGGGGCACCGCGTCACGGCGGTGGACCTCTCCCCGGACATGGTGGAACGGGCCCGCGAGAAGCTGGCGGGGCATGACGCACAGGTGCTGGTCGGTGACGCGGGAGAGCCCCCGGTGGAGGGGCGCCGCTTCGACACGATCCTGGTCCGGCACGTGCTGTGGACGCTGCCGGATCCGGAGGCGGCGCTGCGGCACTGGCGCGGTCTGCTGCGCAGAAGTGGACGCCTGATCCTCGTCGAGGGCGTGTGGGGCACGAAGAGCCCTTCCGGGATCCCCGCGGCCCGCCTGATCAGCGCGCTGGGGCCGGTGGCCACGCAGCTCCACACCGAACGCCTGTCGGGCGACGAGCGGCTGTGGGGGAAGCGGGTGGAGGACGAGCGGTATGCGGTGGTGGCGATCATCGCCGGGCCCCACCGCCACAAGGAGGTGGTGGACGTCCACCTCATCCTGCGCCGCGGCGAGGAGGTGCTCCTCGCCCGCCGCGCAGGCACCGGTTACGGGGACGGCTTGTTCAACACCCCCTCCGGCCACGTCGAGCCCGGCGAGGACGTCCGCACGGCGGTGCTCCGCGAGGCGAAGGAGGAGATCGGCCTCGACCTCGCCCCCGAGGACGTGAGCGCCGCACTGGTCGTCCAGCACCGGGGCCCCGGCGGGAAACCCCGCATCGGCTGGTTCTTCGAGGCGACGTACGGGGCGGGCGGCGAGCCGTTCAACGCGGAGCCGCACAAGTGCGACGAGCTGAGCTGGCACCGGGCGGACGCGCTGCCGGACGACATGGTGGCGTACTGCAGGGCGGGGCTTGAGGCATGGCGGGTCGGGGAGCGGTTCCTCCTGCACTTGCAGGAGGAGGGAGACCCGGTGGGATACGACAAGGGCGGGGCCCAGCGAGCAGTCGCCCTCGCGCCCCCGCGAGGTGCGCACCATGTGGAGCTCTGGGTACCGGACTTCGACGCGGCGGAGGCGTCGTGGGGCTGGCTGCTCGGGGAGTTGGGGCATGTCCGCGAGCAGCGGTGGCCGGGTGGCGGCAGCTGGCGCCGGGGCGCGACGTACGTGGTCCTGGAGCAGTCACCGGACATGCGGGACGGGGGACACGACCGGCTGCGGCCCGGCCTGAACCACCTGGCGTTCCACGTGGCGAGCAGGCCGGAGCTCGACCGGCTTGTGGACCGGGCGCCGGGACACGGATGGTCCTTGCTCTTCCCCGAGCGGTACCCGTTCGCGGGAGGGGAAGGGCACTGCGCGGCGTACTTGGAGGACGGGGCGGGGTTCGAGGTGGAGCTGGTGGTCGGCGGCTGAATCGAGAAGCAGGACTCAACTGCCGGAGGGAGGCGGGACCAGAGGCGGGACCAGAGGCGGGACCAGAGGCGGGACCAGAGGCGGGACCAGAGGCGGGACCGGGGAGAGGGAACCTTCCCCGCGTGCCAGACGCTCCAGCTCGTCCAGGGCGGCCAGAGCCGCCGCCGCGGCCTCGGGATCGCGCTCGGCAAGGCCGCTCTCGGTGAACTCGTCCTCGTCCAGGCGGACGATCGTCCCGCCGTCCGCCGAGCACCACAGGTCCAGGTCCAGGTCCTCCACCGTGAGCGTGGCGCCGTCCCGTTCCGCGGGGCGCGTCACGTCGCAGTACCAGCCCTTCAGGACGCCCTCGGACGTGCGGACCTCCTTCACCGCGTACCAGCGGTCACGCCAGTAGTGCTCCGTGAAGACGTCACCGGGCTCGAAGCGCACGAAGCCGAAGTCCCGTACGCCGTCGGCCGCCCACGGCGCGCGGACCGTCACCACGGTGCCGTCGTCCGCGACCACCTGTGCCGGGTAGCGGATCTTCGTGCGGCCCGCCTTCACCAGGACGACGTCCACCCTTTCGGCCGAGGTGTCGGTCGAGGTGTCGGTCGATGGGGCGGTCCATGTGTCAGCCGAGGACTCGGACATGACGTACCTCCGTCGCGCAGATCTCGTAGCCGAACCACTTGTTGATCGCCAGCATCGGCTCGTTGCCGGCGTCGTTGCCGGTGAACGCCTGGGTGCAGCCCGCGGCCCGCGCCCGGTGCAGGGAGTCGTTCTTGGCGAGCTTGGCGAGTCCGCGCCCACGGAACGCGCGTGCGGTGCCGGTCATGCCGCTCGCGTAGCGCGAAGCGTCGTCCGTGCGGGCCAGCGTGAAGGCCGCGGGGCGGCCGTCCACCACTGCCACCGAGGTCAGCTCGCGGTTCACCAACGGGTGGTTCCAGGTCTCGGCGAGCCAGTGCCCGTAGTCCGTGAACTCCGCGGCCACATCGCCCGGTTCGTCCGCGACGGTCTCCGCGTCCAGGTCGAAGAGGGCGCGCGGGTCGTCCCCGAACTCCGCTCCCGTACGCAACTCCACGCCGGCGGGCGGCTCTTGGCGGGCCGGCAGCGCACCGCCCGCCAGGTCGAGGCGGAGGAAGTGGGCCGAGCGGCTCGCCCGATAGCCGCGTACGGCGGCGAAGGCGCGGTTCGCGGGCTCGTCCAGGACCCAGGAGAAGACCGTGGTGACTCCCGCGTCCGCCAGATACTCCTCTGCCGTCCGCAGGATCAGCGAACCGGCACCCAGACCGCGCCGCTCGGGGAGTACGTAGACGTTGGCGAAGCCCTGGCCCGGCTCGGGGCTGTCGTGGGCGACGCCCACCTGCGCCGTGCCCACGATCTCCCCGTCGGCCTCGGCGACCAACTGGAGGTACCGGGCGTCGGGATGGGCGTGCGCCAGGTCGAACCGGATGGAATCGGCGGTGGCGAGCATGGCGGGCACGCAGGCGCGGCGGACGACGGCGAAGGCCTCGGCATCGAGTCCGTTGCCGGGGCGCAGGGCGCGGACTAGGACGGTCATGGAGCCGCACGCTACGCGCGGAGCGCGCCGGGGTGCCTCTTATTTTCCGGGGGTGCGGGACAATCGCCGCGTGACTTTGAAGATCGAGATCGACGGTGGCGCGGCGGAGAGTGGCGCGCCGCCCTACGAGCAGGTGCGGGCCCAGATCGCCGAGCAGGCGCTAGGTGGTGCGCTGCCGGTGGGGTACAAGTTGCCGACCGTGCGGGGGCTCGCCCAGGAGCTGGGGCTCGCCGCCAACACGGTGGCCAAGGCGTATCGGGCGCTTGAGGCGGACGGGGTGATCGAGACGCGGGGGCGTCATGGGACGTTCGTCGCCGCCGCGGGGGACGCTGCCGCGCGGGAGGCGTCCGCCGCGGCCCAGGCCTTTGCCGAGCGGGCTCGGCGGCTCGGCCTCTCCGAGGCGGGGGCGTTGTCCGCTGCGCGGGATGCGTTGCGTGCTGCCTATGGGGAATCGGGGTGACTTCTGCCCCGTGGCGGGGCGGTACTTGACGCCTGGCTGTATCGGCACCCCGTAGCTTCGCGTCGTGCCCACCCTTCCCCAAGCTCTCGGCTTCGCTCGAGCAGGGGAGACCCCGATCGCCCTGCGGAACGCCTGCCCACAACGGGGACGACTACAGGTACAGCCCCGCGTCCGCCCCCTCCCGGGGATCCGGGACCGACGTAGGGGAGGTCCCGCGACGCAGCGCGTACAGCTCCGCCAGTGTCGCGCCCTCGCGGGAGACGCCCTCCTCCGTGCCGAGCCAGTCGATCGACTCGGCGCGGGTGAGGCCGCCGACCTCGATCCGGGCGAGGCACCGTCCGGGCCGCACGACCGCCGGATGGAGCCGCTCCAGGTCCTCGTTCGTCGTCACGCCCACCAGGACGTTGCGGCCTTGGCCGAGGAGCCCGTCCGTCAGGTTCAGGAGCCGCGACAACGCCTGCCCCGCCGTGTGCTTCGCCTCCCCCCGGATCAGTTCGTCGCAGTCCTCGAGGAGGAGCAGCCGCCAGCGGCCCTTCGCCGTGCCGTCGTCCTCGCCGATCGCGATGTCCATCAAGTACCCGACGTCGCTGAACAGCCGCTCCGGGTCGAGGACACAGTCCACCTGGCACCAGTCACGCCAGGACCGCGCGAGCGTCCGCAGCGCCGACGTCTTGCCCGTGCCCGGCGGGCCGTGCAGCAGAAGCAGGCGGCCGGAGATGTCCTCGGGGCCCGTCTTCATCAGGGTGTCCATGGCCTCGGCGACCGGCGCGGTGTAGTTCTCCCGCACCTCCTCCCACGTACCGGCGGCGATCTGCCGCGTGGTGCGGTGCGGGCCGCGCCTCGGGGACACGTACCAGAACCCCATGGTCACGTTGTCCGGCTGTGGTTCGGGTTCGTCCTGCGCGCCGTCCGTCGCCTGCTTGAGGACCTTCTCCGCGAGGTCGGCGGTCGTCGCCGTCACTGTGACGTCGGCGCCGCGGTTCCAGCGGGAGATCAGGAGCGTCCAGCCCTCGCCCTCGGCCAGCGTCGCGCTGCGGTCGTCGTCGCGGGCGGCGCGCAGCACCGTCGCACCCGGCGGGAGCAGCGTGGAGCCGGACTTGACGCGGTCGATGTTCGAGCTGTGCGAGAAGGGCTGCTCGCCGGTGGCGAAGCGCCCGAGGAAGAGGGCGTCCACGACATCGGACGGAGAGTCGCTGTCGTCGACGTTGAGCCGGATCGGCAGGGTGTCCTGAGGGTTCGCAGACATGCCGCCATGATCCGGCACGCAAGTGCCCTCGTGCATCCTGGTTTACGTACTCCGTTCAGGGCCGGGTCGGCCGCGGGCAGGCCCGCGGAGCCGTGGGAAAGCCGCGAACCTGTGGCGCGGAACCTGTGCTACCGCCAACTGGCCCGGTTACGCTTGCCCTTGATGGGACGTCATGGGTGGAATTCGGGGGCACTGCGCTGGCGATTCGCCGCGCTGCTCGGCGTTGGTCTGGCCGCACTGGCCCTGGTCCTGACCGTCATCACCACGCTCCCCGGCGACGGCACGGGCACCGAGGGCACCACGCGCGACGGGGACAAGGTGCACGGCACCCCCGCCGTCCCGCCCGGAGAGGCGAAGCCGGCCGTCGGCTGGGGCTTCACGCACACCCAGTACAGCGCGGACGAGGGCACCGGGGCCGCCACGCGGCGCGCCGAGGCGATGCTCGTGGACCAGCCGCGCCCCCTTCCGCAGATCCAGCACATCATGGGCTGGGGCGCGAGCAACCCCGAGCCGGTCAAGGGGCGTTACGACTTCGAGGAGATGGACCGGCGGATGGACTTCATCCGCGCCACCGAAGGCACCCCGGTTGTCACCCTGTGCTGCTCCCCGGACTGGATGAAGGGCGGCAAGCCCGGCGCGGACAACACCGACTGGAGCGAGAAGGCCCTGGAGACCGCCCCGGACCGCGCCCACTACGAGGACTTCGCCGAGCTCGCGGCGACCGTCGCCAAACGCTATCCGGACGTACGGCACTTCATCGTCTGGAACGAGTTCAAGGGCTTCTGGAACGACGAGAAGGCCCGCTGGGACTACGAGGGCTACACCGAGCTCTACAACCTGGTCTACGAGGAGCTCAAGAAGGTCAACAAGGACATCATGGTCGGCGGCCCCTACCTCGTGATGGACAGCGTCGACCCGCGCCAGAGCGAGGGGGCATCCTCGAAGGTCAAGGGCGCATGGGGCCGCATGGACCAGCGGGTCCTCGACGCCTTCGACCACTGGAACAAGAACAAGGCGGGCGCGGACTTCATCGTCGTGGACGGCTCCAGCTACACCGTCGACGACGAGATGCTCCCGGACGAGTTCAAGGCCACCGACAAGCTCACGGCGGTCGGCAAGTGGGTACGCGAGCGCACCGGCGACCTGCCGCTGTGGTGGGCCGAGTACTACGTGGAACCGGGCGACAGCAAAGACGACCGCGACGACTGGTCCGAGCCGCACCGCGTCGCCGTCCAGGCGTCAGGACTGATGGCGATGGTCCGCGGCGGCGCGAGCAGCGGCTTCTACTGGAATCCGCAGAACAGGGGCGAGGACTGCGCGGGCTGTCTGTGGCGCTCCACGGAACTGGGCGACGGCGGCACGGAGCTGCCGATGCTGAAGATGCTCGCCCGGTTCAACGAGGCGTTCCCGCCCGGCACGGCGTACGAGAAGGTCTCCGTCGCGGCCGACGACGTACCGAACGTACGCGTCCTCGCCGACGACAAGACGGTGCTCGTCGTGAACACCCTCGACCGCTCGATCGACGCGAAGGTCGACGGCAAGCGGTTCGCGATGAAGGGGTACGAGGTCAAGTGGCTGAAGCGGTGATCTGACCCGCCTCAGCCACGCTCGCGTAAGCCACGCTCGCGTAAGCCACGCTCGCCTCAGCCACGTACGCGCACCCCCGCACCCTCACGCCATCGTCAGGAACCGCTGGATCAGCGAGGCGAGCAGCACCGCGAGCAAGGGCAGCGAGAACCAGAAGCTGCTCTGCAGTCGGCGCAACTGCCGCACGCTCGGCTCCACCGCCACCCGTACGACCTCCCGTGCGGTGAGCAGCAGGCCCAGGGCGATCGCCGCGAGCGCGCCCACCACCGACCAGGGAGTCCAGGTGATCTGCGGGCCGATCGGGCCCGGAGCGGCCTTCTCGACCTCGCCGCCCGGCTGCTCGCGCAGCGTGTAGAGGGTCGCGTCGTCGTTCGTGAGGACCTTCTTCAGCTCCTGGCGGTTGTCCAGGTTCGTGATCAGCCGGGTGTCCCAGGTCCTGGAGTAGCCCACGTCCATCTGGAGATAGACCGTCTGACTCTTGTTGATCATCAGATACGAGTTGGGGCCCGCGTCCTTGAGCGCCTTCACCAGACTGGAGACCAGGACCGGGTCGGCGGGGGCGAGGGTCGGGACGTACTGGACCTTCTCCATGTCGCGCGTGCCCCACGGCATCGCCGGCGTCACGTTGTTGACGGTGTCGTCGCTCATCCACAGCAGCCGCACCGTCGGGTCGTCGTGCTCGTACACGTACTCCATCGCGGCGACCTCACCGGCCCGCGTGCGCTCGAAGGGTTCGTTGCCCCAGCGCGCCACCAGGAAGCCGCCCATCAGGACGAGACCGGCGAGGAGCGCGGCGAGAGGCGCCAGACTCACCCGGTCGCGGTCCCGCTCCTTCGCGGTGATGCCCGCCCGCGGGAACAGTGCGAGACCGGCGAGGAGCGCGGCGCCCGGCAGCGCGAACATGAAGACCCGCAGGGCCATTTCGCCGCCGTACGACTGCATGCCGAAGCCCAGGAACGGCACGAACGTCAGGACGAGCAGCGAGCGCTCCGTGTACTTGTGGTCGCGCCGCCGCCACCAGCCCCAGCAGGCCAGCGCCATCACGCCGCCGGCGAGCGCCACGCGCGCGTAGAGCACGAGTTGGTGGGTCGAACTGCCGCCCTCGATGCGCCCGGAGACCGACGACGTCACATTTCCGCCGACGCCGCCGACCCCGCCGAACAGCTCGGCGAAGTGCCCCGACCAGTACGGCTCCGCGAGGAAGCCCAGCCAGACGGCGACGAGGACCGCGAAGAGGATCGGCAGGCCGCGCAGCTCCGAACGCCCCACCAGGACGAGCACGGCAAGGACGCCGAGCATCACGAACGGCGTGAGCTGGTGCGCCGGGACCGTCGCCGCGAACAGGGCGATCAGGACCACGAGCAGCACCGCGCGCTGCCGCCGGTCGACGGGCTCGACCTCCAGCTCGCCGGGGCGCCGCTTGGCCCACAGCACGTGCGGCGCGCGGAACCACACCAGGAGCACCGCGACGAACACCAGATAGAGCAGAAACGTGAAGCCCTGCGGGGAGAAGTAGTCCTGGCCTACCCAGCCGCTCAGCGCGAAGATCCACAGCCCGGCCCACTTGGCGCGCCAGGCCGCCCGCATGGAGCGCACGAGCAGGAACATCGGGGCCAGGTAGAGCAGTTGCATGGCAAGCGGCCACCAGCGGATCACCTCGGTCATGTCCGAGACGCCGCACGCCTTCGCCACGAACGTGGCCGCGGCGAAGAACCCGGGCCAGCTCCAGCGCGCGTCCAGGTCGGGTACCGCCGAGCCGGTCCTGTCGATGTACTCCATGAAGCCCAGGTGCTGCCAGGCCGTCGCGAACCGCGGCTCGTCCTCGATGACGGCGGGCAGCGCGTGCAGACACACCACCGTGGCGATCAGCGTCACCATGAGCAGGGCCTTGTGCGGCCGTTCCATCCAGAGCAGCGAGGCGAAGACGACGACGAGCAGCGCGGCCCCGAGCAGCGTCGGCGCGGGCAGGATGGAGATGAGCCCGAGCCCGCCCATCGCGTCCAGGTCCGCCTCGGTGATGCCCACGGCGGGCAGCCAGTAGAGGGCGAGCGCGAAGGCCAGGAGCAGCGCCATGAAGAGGGCGCGGCGGCGGGGGAGCGGTGGTTCCTGTTCGACGACGGGCGCGGGCGGGGCCTCTTCCGGGACGCGCGCGTGGGTGCCCGGCTCCTCGGCGGGCGCGGTGACGGCCGATGACACCGAAGGCGGCGCGGGCGGCGACGCCGCCGGTTCGCGCGGTGCGAGCGGCGTTCTCAACGCCCAGGTCGGCCGGTGCTCCATGTCGTCCCCCTCGTCCCCCGTGCCCGCGCCCGCGGACCTACCCGAAGCGGACTTCCCCGAAGCCGGCACGGGCTTCCCGGGAGTGCTCTTCCCGAAGGCAGGTGTCCCGGACGCGGGCGTGCCCGGCCCCGGACGTACGTCGGGCCTGCGCTCCGGATGCTCGAAGTCCATCTGCACGGCCAACTGCAGCGTGTCCGAGTCCAGTGTCTCGCGCAGCGCCCAGGCGGGCCCCCGCCGTTCCTTCGCCTGCTCCGTCCCCTCGGCCGCGGGCGCGGACGGCGCCTCGCGCGCCCCCAGATCGGCGAGATCGCCGTCCGGCGCCGCGCCGACGGCCGACGCGGACGAGGGAGCGCCCCGCGCCACCCGGTACAGCTTCGGCGCCGCGATCGCCACGATCACCGCGAGGCTGGAGATCTCCGCGACGCCCGCCCCCGTGAGCCCCATCCGCGGCAGCAGAAGCAGCGTCAGGCCGAGCACGAGGACGCACAACAGGCCCTGCATCCAGGCGATCCCGGACGTACGGCTCTGCGCGCGCATCACCGCGAAGTACGTCTCCATGACGACCCGCAGCGCCGCGCCCACCGCGAACCAGCGAAGCAGCGGCGTCGCCGCGTCCGCGTACCCCTGGCCGAAGACGCTCAGGATGTAGGGCGCGCCGATGAAGAGCAGCCCGCACACCGGCAGCATGATGCGCGCCATGCGGCGCAGCGCGGCCCGGGTGTTCGCCGCGAGCCGCGCCGGATCGTGCGCGCCCTCGACGGTCAGCGAGGCGCCCATGTTGATGGCGAGCAGATTGACCGTGCCGCCGATCGTGGTGGTGATGTAGAAGTACGCGTTGTCGACCGAGCTGACCTGCGAGGCGACGATCACCGGTACGAGATAGACCACGGCGAGCGAGAACAGCGAGCCCGTGTAGTCGCCGGCCAGGAAGCGGCCCATCTCACGCAGCGTCGGCGGATGCGCCTTGTCCTGCGTCGCCTTCACGTGCCGCGGCACGAGCCGCCGGAACACCAGATAGCCGAGCGGAATGACCGACACGGCGATCGCGGCGACCCAGGAGACGAACACGCCCGCCGTCGGGATCGCAACGGCCACCGCGATGAGCAGCACCAGTTTGACGACCGAGAAGATGGTGTTGCCGACCGGCACCCACAGCGCGCTGCGCAGCCCCGTGAGCACCCCGTCCTGCAGGGTGAGCAGCGACCAGGCGACGACCGCGGCGATGAAGCCGAGGCCGTTGAGCGGCCCGTGCAGGAATTGGTAGGAGGGCCCCCACAGATCGAGGGTGACCAGGAAGATCAGCGCGGCGAACGCGACGATCAGCGAACTCGCCGCGTACGTACGGAAGATGATCTTGCCCGTGGCGCGGCCCGCGACGGGGATGAAGCGGGCGAGCGCCCCCATCAGGGTGAGGGCGGTGAGTCCCGCGAGGAACTTCATGGCGGCGATCGCCGCCGAGCCCTGGCCGACCGCCGACTCGGAGTAGTACCGAGCGGCGGCCAGCCAGAAGCCGACGCCGAGCACGCCGGAGATGCCGGTGTTCAGCATCAGTGCGTAGGCGTTGCGGAACAGGGGGCTGCCGCCACCGGAACCGCCGCCCCGTCCGGGCAGCCGCATTCTGCGCGGCCTGCCCGACTTGCCGGACGGCGGCCGCTGTTCGGTGCTGGGAGTCCCAGATACGTCTGCCTGGGCGGTCGACGTGTCAGACACGGGTACGAGTTGCCTTCCGGCGGGCCTGTCGGGCTCTGCGGACCACGGCGTACCCCTTGGTGAGGGCGCAGTCCCTTGCGAAGTTGCGGGTGATCGCACGGCCTTCCACGAGCCGCTCGAACTCCTCGATGCCGGTGGAGCGCCGCACCGTCACCCGCCGCAGGGCGTACGGCCCCTGGCTGCGCCGCGCGAGGCCGTTGCCGACCGCGAGCGCCTGGGCGAATCCGGCGCCGCGCACCGTGCCGCGCACCCGGCGGCTCGAATAGCCGTACGGGTAGGCGAAGGAGGCGGGACGGGTGCCGAGTTCGTCGGTGACGATCTCCCTGCAGCGCGACAGCTCGAACCAGAGGTCGTCGTCGTCGAGTTGGTCGAGCTCCGGGTGCGTGTGGCTGTGTCCGCCGATCTCGGTTCCCTCCGCGGCCAGTTGGCGCACCTGGTCCCAGCCGAGCATCACGTCGAGGCCGCCCCCGGTGTCGTGCTCTCCGCGCAGCCAGCCCGTGGAGACGAAGAGCGTCGACGCGAAGCCGTGCTTGGCGAGCACGGGAAGACCGTGCCGGTGCACGCCCTCATAGCCGTCGTCGAAGGTGATCAGTACGGGCCTCGCCGGAAGGGCCCGGCCGGGCGTGCGCCAGATCGCGGCGAGCCCGGCGGTGGTGAGCGGCGTGAAACCCCGCTCGCCGAGCAGCTCGAGCTGCTCGGCGAAGGCCCCCGGGGACACGGACAACGCCCGTGTCTCCAGGGTCGGTTCATGCGCGATCGAGTGATACATGAGGATCGGCACAGGAGCGATCATGACGGCCCCCCTCGGCCGTTCGGTGCCGTACTCATGCCGCAGCCCCCTCACCGTCCGCTTCCTTCCCGATCTCCACGACCGAGAAAGTGGCGCCTCCCCTGCGCGCGCGGACACTCCCGATGACGTACCCTCCGGCCGCCGTGACCACGCCCGCCACGATGGCCCCCGCCCGGCCCGCGCCGCCCGGACGCGCGAGCAGCGCGTCACGCAGTCCGCGCCCGACGCCGGCGGGCAGGACGCGCGTGGTGTACCGCCGCTCGGATTCAAGTCCCTTGTCGGCTCCGACACTTCGGGCCACGAGCGCCTTGGAGAGGCCCTCCGCGTACGTCCGTGTCCGGAAGTAGTCGAAGCGCTCCCGTGCGGCGGGGACACGGTGGTGGATCACCGCGCGGTCGTCGATGAGCAGGATCGCGTCCGGTCTCGCGCGGGCGAGACGGATGCACAGCTCCGTCTCCTCGCAGCCCAGCGGGCGCTTGTCGCCGTCGCGCCCTATGCCGGTCGCGAAGCCGCCCGCCGCCTCGAAGGCGATGCGGCGGAAGGACGCGTTGCCGCCCAGGACGTTGCGCACCCGCACACGGCCCTCGGGCAGCCCCTTGTACGTACAGCCGACGACCCAGTCGAACTCCTCGGGGAACCAGAGAGGCCTGCGCCGGGACTCCCAGACGGGCATGGTGCGCCCGCCCACCGCGAAGACCTTCGGGTCGGCGTACCCCTCGGCGAAGTGGCGCAGCCAGTCCCGCTCCGCCACGGCGTCGTCGTCGAGGAACGCGATGATCTCGCCGCTGGACGCGGCGATCCCGGTGTTGCGGCCCGCGGAGAGGCCGCGGGGGCCCGCGTTGGCGAGCACCCGCACCCCTTCGGTCTCCTTGTACTCCTTGGCGAGCCGGTCAAGGAGCGCGGTGTTGTGATCCACCACGAGCAGCGTCTCGTGTGCCGTCAGGGACTGCGCCCGCACCGAGGCGACCGCCGCGAGGATGTCCTCCCAGCGGTCATCGGTGTAGACGCAGATGACGACTGAGAAGTCGACGAGCCCCGCGGCCGTGCTTCCCCCGTGGTGTACGGCAGTGCTCAAGACACCTCTCCCTGGCGCGTGCGGAAGGGGACACCGCGCGTACGACGGCCCTGCCGGCCGCGGCGGTTGGAGCGCTCCGTGAGGATCACCTTCAGGACGCGCAAACCGTCGCGTACGGCTCTGAGATTGCTGACGCCGTGGATGCGCAGATACTCGTGGCTGGGGATCTCCTGCACCTTGAGCCCTGCCTTGACCACCCGGATGTTCATCAGGGTCTCCACCTCGAAGCCCGTGCAGTCGAGGTCGATCTTGTCCAGGCAGTGCCGCCAGAAGGCGTTGTAGCCGTAGCACAGGTCGGTGTAGCGGGCGCCGAACTTGGCGTTCACGACGGAGCACAGGACGTGGTTGCCGAGCTTGCGGATCGGCGTCATGTCGTCCGTGGCACCGCCGTTGGCGAATCGGGAGCCCTTGGCGAAGTCCGCGCCCGAGACGAGGGCGGAGACATAGCTGACGATCTCTTCCCCGTCGGCCGAGCCGTCCGCGTCGACCATCACGATGATGTCGCCCGTGCATGCCTCGAATCCGGTGATCAGGGCGTCGCCCTTGCCCTTGCCGAGCTGCCGGACGACCTTCACGTCAGGCCACAGCTCGCGTGCCACGGCCACCGTGTCATCAGTGGAATTGCCGTCCACGAGGACGACCTCGTGGATCCAGTCGGGCAGTGTCTTGAAGACGTAGGGAAGATTCTCCGCCTCATTCATCGCGGGAATCACGACACTCACCGGCGGCGTGATCGCCAAGTGCGAGGATATCGGCCGGTAGTTTCCGGACAGCGTCGGCTTTAACGGGTCCTGGCCCGGCTCGGTCGCCGGGCGCACAACAGAAGTCATGAGTCTGATCCCTCTCGTCCGGTGGACCGCCCACCCCCGGGCGGTCCGGCTTTTTATCCGGTTCGAAAGGGGGGTTCTCACTTGCGCATGACGAAATAGATCTCCGTGCATGCCGAGTGAGCTGGCATCGCGCGGGACGTGACTCGGCACGGATTCAGTCGCCGAGCACGGCACCCCCCTACCGCGCCCCGCGCCGGAACCACCGCGATCTTGAGCCCTCCCCTAGATCGCATTGCGTGATGGACCGATGCGGGTGGATGTACGACGGTATTGATGATTGAGACCTTATGGCAAGACCTGGAACGTGGCCTCACATTTTTGTTGATTTGGCCAATCTCGGCGGGTCTATGCGGAGCACCCAGTTCCTCGCCGACTTCCCCCTATTCTTTCTTTCTTGATCGGATTTCCCCCATCCGTTTGAGCAGCTTGTCGGCCGGTTCGAATAATTCCGGTCGTGACAAGACGGTGTTGCGCAGCGCCCTGACCGGAGCGCGTCGCGCCCGGTGGGTGATCGCCGCAGGATGGCGCAGAGCCACCCATCCCTCGGACACGGTGAGTTCGCGTGTCTTCAGGGAGTCCTTGTACTGCTTCTGTCCGCGCCCGAGATCGAGATACGCGATGCCGTCGGCGGCGGCCGCCTCGGCCATGCGCAGATGCAGGACCAGGCCCGGCGAGTACTTGCCGAACGCCGGGTCGTAGGCCGGGAACCACTGGGCGAAGACCCGCTCGGAGCGCAGCCCGAAGTGCCCCGCGACCGGCACGTCGTCGACGTAGAGCATGGAGAGCAGGCCGGAGAACTGGTCGGACCTGGTGTGGAAGAGCTGCCGCACGAGCTGGGTGATCCAGGCCTGCGCGAAGCGGTCGCTGCGGCCGGTCCTGCGGTACTGGGCGGACTTCCACCCCATCAGGGTGCGCAGGGCCGCGGGGTCGCGCTCGTCGTGCACATAGCGCACGGTGCCGTGGTCGCGCTCGAGCCTGCGCCCCTTGGCGAGGGTGGTGCGGGTGAACTTCGGCGACTTCGCCTTGAGGTGGCCGAGATACGCCTCGTACCCCTGATCGATGTCCATGACGGGGGAGGCGAAGGAACCGGAGGCGCTCGCCTCGAACGGCCCCTGCCCGTCGGCCAGATGGTCGAACTCGTACATCGCGAGCCCGCAGGCCCGTAACAGTTCTCGCGCGTCCCAGGTGAAGCCGGGCCGGTGCACCAGGCCCTGGCAGTCGGAGACGCCGAGGCCGATGGCCCGGCCGACGCCGGTGATGGATCTCTGGAACGGGAAGAAGGCGGCGGGCTCGCCGCCTTCGCGTACGACCGCGATCCGTACCCCGCGTCTGAAGTGGCCCACCGCGAGGGTGAACTCGGGGGAGAGGAACGGATTGGCCAGCTCCGGTGCGCCGTTGAGGTGGGCCTTGGACTGCAGCGCCGTCCAGGCCACCCGGTCCGCGGCGGTGAGTTCTCCGGGGCGGTGCACGGTGATGTCCACGTCAGGAGGTCCGCCTCGTCGGGGTACGGCGTCGCAGCCGCCGTACCAGTACCAGCAGATAGGTGAGCGAGCCGATCACGGTGAGGGCGACCACCCCGCCGCGCACCGACCACATGTGCAGGGCCAGCATCGCCTGGGCCACCAACAGGTTGACCGCGACGGCCCCGGAAACGGAAGCCACGATCCGGCCCCATGGCTCAAGTCCCTTGAGTGCGGCGCCAATTGCGAAGCCGGGAGCGGCGAGCAGGAAGAAGAGGGTGAAGGGGGCGCGCAGCGGGGAATCGATGTCTGTGAGCGCCAGCATCGCACCGACCATGCCCACCACCACGGCCATGCCCGCGAGCAGCGGCAGCGCGTCCTGGCGACGGCTCGGCCGGTCGTCGGGCTCACGCCCGGTGTCTGATGACGGTGCCTTGATCCTGATGGTCTGCATTGGCGACTTTGCCCCCCGACGCGCCGGATGCCGGGCTTCAATGTCGCGCAGTGGACGGCGGCGCGTCAAGATGCGGAGGGAGTGTGGAGGTGTCCGCCGTCGAGGCCTTGAACCGCAAGGGAACTCCCTGTGTGGGCAAGGGAATTACAGGCGAACTCATTGACATGCACACTACCGGCGACCTGAGGGGAGTGGTACCACAGTCGTGGCAGAAATCCTGCTAAGGGAGGTTCCATGAGATTGTCCCGAATCACGGCATACGCTTCCTCACTCCTCCTCGCCGCCGCCTTCGCCCTCACCGGGGCTCCAGCGGCTCAAGCGGACCAGCAGACCAACCAACAAGCCACGGCCACCGGCTATGTGGCGCTCGGTGACTCCTACTCGTCCGGTGTCGGAGCCGGCGGATACGACAGCGGAAGCGGCGACTGCAAGCGCACCCCGCGCGCGTACCCCGCGCTCTGGGCCGCCGCGAACTCACCCTCCAGCTTCCACTTCACGGCTTGCTCGGGCGCTCGTACGAGTGACGTTCTGGGCGGCCAACTCGGCCCGCTCGGCTCCGGAACGGGCCTTGTCAGCCTCTCCGTGGGCGGCAATGACGCCGGCTTCGCCGACGTCATGACGACCTGCGTCCTGCAGTCCGAGAGCAACTGTCTCGCCCGGATCGTGCAGGCGCGCGGCTACGTCGAGACGACGCTGCCCGGCAACCTCGACAAGGTCTACTCGGCGATCAGCGCCAAGGCACCGGCCGCACAGGTCGTCGTGCTCGGATACCCCCGCTTCTACAAGCTCGGCGGCGGCTGCCTCGCCGGCCTCTCAGAGAAGGAGCGCGGCGCCATCAACAGCGCGGCCGACTTCCTCAACTCCACGACCGCCAAGCGCGCCGCCGACCACGGCTTCACCTTCGGCGACGTGACCTCCACCTTCACCGGGCACGAGATCTGCTCGGGCGACGCGTGGCTGCACAGCGTGAACTGGGGCAACATCGGCGAGTCCTACCACCCCAAGGCCGCGGGCCAGTCCGGCGGCTACCTCCCCGTGTTCAGCGCAGCGGCGTCCTGACCCGCTGACCCGGTCAGTTCGGTGCATAGGAGGAGGTCCCGCCCGTCGGGGTCTCCTCCTCGCATGTCACCGAGTACGCAACGGAGTTGGACGACCCCTCCACCGGGCTGCGCACCTCCACGCTGATCTCGTTCCGATACGTCGAGCCGGGCTCACCCCCGACCGTCTCCGTGTGGTGCACCTGCTGGGACTTGCCGCCGCCGGAGGAGAAGCTCAGCGACTTCCAGCCGGGGCCGCTCGGCTCACCGGACTTGGTCACCCAGCGGTAGTCGACGGTGACCGGCACCCGCCCCACGGTGAACGTCGCGGTGAACGATGGGGCCTGCCCGGCGGCCGGTGGACAGGCGCCGCTGTACTCCGTGTTCGCGCCCGTGACGGAGACCTTCACGGACTGCGCCGGGTGCGTGGTCGAACCGCCGTTGCCCCCGCCGTTGGTGCCGCCCCCGCCGTCCGTGGATCCGCCGCCGGTCGAACCGCCGTCGCTGCCACCGCCGTTGCCCGAGCCGCCGCCGTCGCTCCCGCCCGACGTACTGCTGCCGCCGTTCTTCCCGCCGCTGTCCCCGGCTCCTCCTTCGGAGGAGCCGCCGGAGCTGCCGCCTCCTCCGCCGTCGCGATTGACCAGGGCGTACGTGAGCCCGCCCAGCGCGAGCGCGAGAGCGATCAGGCCCGCGGTGAAGACGAGCACCGTGCGGCGCGAACGCGTCGGCGGGACGGTGGTGGTCGTCGCGACAACGGGCTCATGCCTGTCAGGCGGAGGCGGCAAGGGGGCGGCTGCCTGCTGCTGATACGGCTGCTGCTGTGACGTGACGGTCGGCATGTACGGGAGAGGCGTCTCCACTCGTGGTGTGCCGCCCGCGGCGACGAGCCGCAGTTGAGTCTCGGCGTCGGCGGCGGAGATCCGGTCGGCGGGGTCCTTCCGGAGCAGCCCCTCGATGGCAGGGGTCAGCGGCCCCGCGTTCCGTGGCGGCGGCAACTCCTCGTCGACGACGGCACGCAACGTACTGAGAGGGGTGTCCTGGCGGAACGGCGAACTGCCCTCCACCGCCGCATACAGCAGCACGCCCAACGACCACAGGTCGGACTCGGGACCGGGCCTTCGCCCCAACGCCCGCTCAGGGGCCAGGAATTCGGGGGATCCCACCACCTCACCGGTCATGGTGAGAGCCGAACTCCCCTCCACCATCGCGATCCCGAAGTCGGTGAGGACGACCCGGCCGTCGTTCGCGATGAGTACGTTGCCGGGCTTGACGTCGCGGTGCAGGACCCCGGCGTCGTGGGCGGCGCGCAGGGCGGCGAGCACCTCGGCGCCGATGCGGGCCGCGCGCTGCGGAGGCATCGGACCCTCCGCGTCCAGGACGTCCGAGAGCGAGAGCCCCCGCACGATCTCCATGACGATCCACGGGCGCCCGTCCTCGCTCGCCACGTCATAGACCGTCACCACGTTGCGGTGCGGGATGCGGGCGGCGGCCCATGCCTCGCGCTCCAGGCGGGCGTACAGCCGGTCGACCTCACTGGCCGGGAGCCCGACGGGGGCGCGCACTTCCTTGACCGCGACCTCGCGGCCCAGGACTTCGTCGCGGGCCCGCCAGACCGTGCCCATGCCGCCTTCGCCCAGAGGGGCGAGGAGGCGGTAGCGCCCCGCGATCACACGGTCGTCGTCGCTCACGGGCGTCCCCCATCCTGAGCCGTGCGATTCTCCACAAAACTACCTCAACCGAGCGCGGTTGCCGCCCCTTTGAACACCAATCCACCGCCTGAGGCGCTTCGCCGACCTGCAGCGCCAGGCCGTCACCCTGGTCTACTGCCGCGTCCGCGATCCTCGCCGTCCAACTCGTCCGTACCGACCACCGACTCGACCGCGAGCGCGCCGAGGCACGTGAGATCGCCCACGTCCTTGCTGCTCCGGACGCCCGCGCGAGCGGTGAGCGGGACGCGAGGGGGGTGCGGCATCAACGTCGTCGCGTCCGAGTCCAGGCGGCGCGCCGTGGTGACCGTCACAGGGCTCGCGGCGCCGCCTGTGGGCCGCGTGCACCAACTGTGGGTGATGCGCGCACCGCGTCGGCGCCCCGTTCCGTGGGCCTGGTCGACGGTGAAACGCCGCTGATCGCCGCGAACCTGAGCGCGTCCGCGACGTCACTGGCCGTGACGATCGAACCCGGCGAGGGCTAAAAGGGGCCCACTTCTGCCCCGCTTGTCCAACTCGCCCTGGAATCAGTCGGATTCGGAGAGTAATCGTCAACCTCCTTACGGGGTAGGTGAATCCTGCGACCGGGATACACGAGTGTCCGGACGGGGCGATAGGGTTAACCTGCCCTGGGCCGGGTGCCCTCGTACGGGTGGGGAGTGACATGGAACAGATAACGGTGCGCAGCAGGGCGCGTGTCCCTGCGATCACCTGCGGGAGCAGCGCGACCAGCTCGCGTCTCGACCGCCATCTCTCAGTGCTGGGCGGTCCCGCCGTTCCGCAGCGCGAGACGGCTGAGGCGACGTTGCTGATGCGTGAGCTGACCTCACGGGGCGCGCATGACCACAGTGGCCGTCGTGCACGTGTGCGGAGGGTCTCTCTCTTCGCTCCCTTGCGCAGGCTGCGGCGGTCGCTCTTTGGGGGTCGCTGACCGCGGGTGGTCGGGGGTTCGGCCGCCGCTCAGCGGCGGATTACTCCCATCCACCCGCCCCTTCTCCCGCCGCACACGTCACTCGTCATGTCCCTGCCGTAACACCCGTGTCATGCGCACCTGTTGACGCCGCAACTTTCCGGCCCCAATGTGGCTGATTGTTTGGCCGATACACCCAACCTCACCCCCGGAGGTGCGCGTGTGTGACCTGCACGATCAGCATGAGCATGAGGCACTCCCCGCGAGCGGCCCGCCCTTGAGCCGCCGCCACATCATGCAGCTCCTCGGCGCGGCCGGCGTCACCGCCGGCGTGATGACCGCCGACGCGGACCCGGCGATGGCAGCCGGCGCCGACGACAGCCCCGCCGCCTATGAACCCCCCGAAGGCCTCGCGGCCGACACCCCCGCCAAGCGCGCGGCGCTCGACTGGATCACCTCCCACGACGACCGGATCACCGGCCTGAACGCCGAGATCTGGGACAACGCCGAACTGTCCCTGCGCGAGTGGAAGTCCTCCATCGCCGAGGCCGATTTCCTCGAACAGGCCGGATTCGACGTAGAGTTCGGCACCGCGGGCTTCCCGACGGCGTTCACCGCGACCTTCACGCACGGCAGGGGCGGCCCCGTCCTCGGCTTCAGCGGCGAGTACGACGCCCTGCCCGGCCTCTCGCAGAACAAGGGCGTGGGCTACCACGATCCGCGCGAGTACGTCCACGACCCCTTCGCGCCCAGCTACGGACCCGGCCACGGCTGCGGCCACAGCGCGCTGGGCACGGCGGCAGCAGCAGCGGCGGCGGCCGTCGCCCAGGCCGCCGAGAAGCACAAGCTCCCCGTCACCGTGAAGTTCTTCGGCTCCACGGCCGAGGAGATGCTGATCGGCAAGACGTACGCCGTCAGCAAGGGCGTGTACGACGGCCTCGACGCGTTCCTGGACTGGCACCCCTCGACGGCCAACGCGACGGGCTGGGGAAGCACCACCGCGATGACCGCCGTCACCTTCACCTTCCTCGGCGTGGCAGGCCACGGCGGGACACCGCTCGGCAACAAGTCCGCGCTCGACGCCGCCGTGATGATGGCGACGATGTCGGAGTTCCTGCGCGAGGAGAACCTCGCGCCGAGCGGACGCCTGCACTGGGTGATCAACAACGGCGGTGACATCCCGAACGTCACCGCGGAGATCGCCGAGATCTCGTACTACGTACGCGAAGGAAGCCCCGCCCGCGTCAAGGTCCTCCTGGACAAGGTGATCGCCGTCTCCGAGGCGGCGGCGAAGGCGTCCCAGACGACCGTCCGCCACCGCGTCACGTCGGCCTGCTGGAACCAGCTCCCGGCCAAGGCCTTCGCCGAACTCCTGCACGCGAACATGCGCGAGATAGGCCCGCCCCGATTCCCGGACGAGGCACACGAGTTGGCCAAGGAGCTCCAGGGGTCACTCGGCCTGCCCCAGAAGGGCATGCACGACAAGATCGGTGAACTGACCCCGCCCAACCCGGTGTTCATGGGCGGCGGCTCGACGGACGTCGCCGACATCAGCTGGAACGTTCCCACCGTCTCGATGGGTGCCGCGCTCGCCCCCATCGGCACCAAGATGCACACCTGGTCCACCGCCGCCTGCGCGGCGGCGGCTCCCGGCCAGGCCGCCGTGATCGCCGCGGCGAAGTACCTCGCGGCGACGGCGGTCGACCTGATCACGCAGCCCGAGCGCTTGAAGGCGGTCAAGGACGAGTTCAAGGAGCGTACGAAGGGCGTCAGTTGGAAGACGGCGCTGCCCGACGGCTATGAGCCGCCGATGTACGAACCCCCGGCGTGGTTCCTGAAGAAGACGGGTCAGAAGTGGCCGCCGTCGAACATCACCTGGCCGCCGAAGCGGGTGGTGTCCCAGGAGAAGTTCTCCTCGCTGGGACCGGAACTGGAACCCCAGAAGTAGTAGTCCGCTCCGAAGGAGAGCATGCGCGTCCGCTCACCGTCCCCCGCGCGTGTACCGGCGGACGGCGAGCGGCACGCACACGGCGAGCAGCACGAGCGACCAGGCGATCGACCCGGCCACGGGATGCGCCACCGGCCAGGCGGCGTCCGCCGGCACGGGCGCGTTGCCGAAGAGATCGCGCACCGCCGTGGCCACCGCGCTGATCGGATTCCACTCCGCGACGGTGCGCAGCCAGCCGGGGAGTCCGTCGGTGGGGATGTAGGCGTTCGAGAGCAGCGGCAGCATGAACGTCGCGCCGCCCAGCTGCCCCGCCGCCTCCTCGCTCTGCGACACGAGCCCGAGCAGGATGCCGATCCAGGTCGTCGTGAACCGGAAGAGCAGCAACAGGCCGAAGGCGCCCAGGGCTTGGAGCGGCCCGCCCTCGATCCGCCAGCCCATGGCGAGACCGACGAGCATCAGCGGCACGAGCCCCACGGCGGTGGTCAACAAGTCGGCGACGGCCTGCCCGAGCGGCACGGCCGAGCGGCTCATCGGCATCGTACGGAACCGGTCCATGACGCCCCGGTGGGAGTCCTGGGCGGCGGTGAACATGCCGGTCATGATGCCGTTCGCGGCGGTCGCGACGAGCATGCCCGGGACGAGGAAGGCGCGATAGTCGGCGCCGGGCATGGCGAGGGCGCTGCCGAAGACGTAGCCGAAGAAGAGCAGGAAGACGATGGGCATCGTCTGCGTCATGACGAGGATGGCGGGCGCGTGCTTGATGCGCTGCAGGTGCCGGCCGAGGACGGCGGTGCCGTCGTAGAGGATGGCGCTCACAAGGAATCCCTTCGGGGCAATCAGGTGGGTGGGCGGGAAGGCTCCGCCGCGAAGCGGTGGTCTAGGAAACGCGCGAGACGAGCCGCAGAAAGACCTCGTCAAGCGTGGGAGCCCGAAGCGTCGCGTCCACAACAGGCACCCCCGCGGAGTCCAGCTCCCGTACGACACGCGGCAGCGTGAGACCCGAGTCGAGGGCGACAACCCCGGCCGTGCGCCGCTCGGCGTCCAGGACCGGTTCGGCGCCGGTGAGCTGATCCAGAACGACTGCGGCAGCGGACAACGCCTGCTCGGCCGAGTCCAGCGGGAGCACCACCTCTACGTAACTGCCGATCTGCGCTTTCAGCGCCTCTGGCGTACCACGATGCGCCGCACGCCCCCCGTCGATCAGGACGACCTCATCGGCGAGCTGATCGGCCTCCTCCAGATACTGCGTGGTCAGCAGCACGCTCGTTCCCTCGGCCGCCAACTCCCGTACGGCGTCCCAGATGCCGCCCCGGCTGTGCGGATCGAGCCCGGTGGTCGGCTCGTCGAGGAAGAGGACCTTCGGCCGCACCAGAAGACTCGCCGCGAGGTCGAGCCGCCGCCGCATGCCCCCGGAGTAGGTGCGAGCGGGCCGGTCGGCGGCGTCCACGAGACCGAAGCGTTCGAGCAGTTCGTCACCCCGCGCCCGCGGAGCCCGCAGCAGCCGGGCGAAGAGCCGCAGATTCTCCCGCCCGGTCAGATCCCCGTCGACGGAGGCGTACTGCCCGGTCACGCCGATGAGCCGCCGCACCGTCGCGGCCTCCCGCACCACGTCGTGCCCCGCGACGAGCGCCCTCCCGGCATCCGGTGTCTGGAGCGTGGTGAGCAGGCGCACCGCAGTCGTCTTGCCCGCGCCGTTCGGGCCGAGCAGCCCGCAGACCGTGCCTTCGGGGACGGCGAGATCCAGGCCTCGCAGGGCGTGGACCTCCCCGAAGCGCTTCTCCAGACTCTCACTAAGTACAGCGTACGTAGAAGTCATGCCCGTACGGTACCTCACTTCGTACGCTGTACGTAACTAACATGGGTGGCGAGGTGATGATCAATGGCGGGCCGAGCGGCCGAACCGGAAGTGATCTGGGCGCGCCCCGAGCGTGCGGGCCGTGGCCCGAAGCCCGCGTACAGCAGGGCGGACATCGCGGCGGCGGCTGTCCGCATCGCCGACGCGGACGGCATCGATGCGGTCTCCATGCGGAGGGTCGCGGCCGAGCTCGGCTGCGGCACGATGTCGCTCTACAACTACGTGCCGCGCAAGGAAGACCTGTACGAGCTGATGGTCGACGCGGTGAGCGGCGAGTACGAATTCCCCGCGGGGCCGCCGGGCGGTGACTGGCGCGCCGAGATGCTGGCGCTCGGCCGCCAGACGCGCGGGATCATGCGACGCCACCCGTGGCTGCCGCGGATCATGTCGGCGCTCTACGGCTTCAGCCCGAACGCCCTGCGGTACCTGGAGCACTGCCTCGGCGCCCTGGAGGGGCTCGACGCGCCCTACGGCACCAAGATGGAACTCATCGGGATGGTCAACGGCTCGGTCATGACGTACGTCGTCAACGAGTTCGCCATGGCGGAACGCGCGCGGGCCCTGCCGTGGTCGGAGGAGCAGGAGCAGCGGGTGCGGTCCGCGTATCTCGCCGGGCAGGTCGCGGGCGGTGGCTATCCGCGGCTCGCGTCGGCGCTCGCCGAGGGGCCCGCGCCGGGGGACGCGGACGAGCTCTTCGAACGGATGCTGAACAGGCTCCTGGACTCGTTCGCCTGAGCGGCGGTGACGGCCGTGGCGGCGGGGCTAGGCCGAGGCCTCCTCCTCGTCCCGGAGTTCGATCCGGGCCAGTTCGCCGCGCGATGCCACGCCCAGCTTCGGATAGGCGTTGTAGAGGTGGTAGCCCACCGTGCGCGGGGACAGGAACAGCTGGGCGCCGATGTCCCGGTTGGTCATCCCGGTCGCCGCGAGCCGTACGACCTGCCGCTCCTGCGGGGTGAGTCGTTCCAGGGGCTCCGCGTCGCCGGCGTGCCGGGCCCGGCTCTCGCCGGTGGCCCCAGTTCGGCGCGGGCCCGCTCGGCCCACGGCTCGGACGCGAGCAGCTCGAAGGTGTCGAGGGCCGAACGCAGCGGCGTGCGGGCCTCGCTCCTGCGGCCCGCGCGGCGCAGCCACTCGCCGAACAGCAGCTCCGTGCGGGCCCGTTCGAAGGGGCGGCCGTCGTCGGTGTGCAGCGCGAGCGCTTCCTCGTACGCCGGTCCTGCCTCGGCCTCCGGGGCAAGCAGAGCGCGGCAGCGGGCGGCGAGCGCCAGCGCCCAAGCGGCCCCCGTGTGATCGGCCCACTCGGCGAAACCCCGCGCCGAATCCCTTACGGAACCGACCTGTCCGGTGCGGGCACGCACGGCGGCCTCGACCCGGTCCGGCACGCAGTACAGGACGACGATCGTGTGCCCCGACGGACTCGCCGCCACGTCCTCGTACGCGCGCAGGGCCGCTTCGTATCGGCCGAGTCCCAGCTCCAGCACGCCGATCGCGATCCCGCCCCACACCTGGCCCGGCATGACCTGCCGCAGATCACCCTTGGCGGCGAGCTCGCGGCAGCGCTCCTCGTCGCCGTCGAGCGCGGCCAGATGGGCGAGGATGCCCGACAACTGCCCGACGTAGTGCGGCTGTCCGGTGTCCTGGGCGATCCGCAGGCCCTCGACTGCGCCCGTGAGGGCGCAGCCGTGGCGCCCCAGGAAGATCCGCGCGCGGGTGCGCAAGAGGAGCACGAGCGGCAGCGGGCCGAGCGCGCCCTGCTCGCGGCACTCGCGGTCCAGCTCGGCGGCCAGGTCGTTGCCGGTCCCCAGATCGCCGAGCGGTGAGAACCGGGAGGCGATCGAGACGCGTTCGCGCAGGGTGTGCCCGTGGCCGTGGCGCTCGGCCCGCAAGCTGTCGAACAGCGCGCGCAGCGGCGGCAGTCCGCTGCCCGGGGTCGCCCGCCGCGAGCCGCGCGAGCGCCTCGGCCGCGGGCAGATAGGGCAGGGCGTCCGGGGAGGTCTTGAGGCCGAGTCCCGCGATGCGGGCGCTGGCCCCCCGACCGGCTGCCGGGCAGGCTCCTGGGGGCGGCGGGCCTACTCCTGGTGATCGGCGGCCTGTTGGGCATGCTGACGCTCGGTCCCGGTGCCGGTCTCTTCGACATCGGGTGGCGGCTCGCCCTGATCGGCGTGGGGCAGGCATTGTTCGGTACGCCGGTGAACGCCTCGCTCCTGGCGCCGCGCTGCCCGACCAGGTGGGCACCATCGGCGGTGTCGGCAACACCTTCCGCACCCTCGGCTTCACCCTCGGCTTCACCCTCGGCTTCACCGTCGGCCCCGCGGTCGCGGCGCCGGCGTACGGCCTGGGCGGCGGGGGAGTGGCCGGCTTCCGCACGGGGGCCGCTGCGCTCGCGCTGCTCCAGGTCGCCGGACTGGTGGCGTTGCTTGGTTCTGGCGGGGGCCGCGGGGAGCAGGCCAGGTGACGCGCGGGAACGGGACAAGGCCGGGCAGCGCCACGTTCCACGCCCGGCCGACGCAGCCACAGGCCTTGAGGGGCATCCCGAAGGGGCGCGGTGAACGGCGCGCTCAGCCACGACCGAGCCGCAGCAAGGCAACCGGCCATCCCAGCAGAGGCATCACGCACCTCACAGGAGGGCGAACTGGCCGCCGGGCCCCTCCTCGTGGTGGTCGAGCACCGACGCGGGGCGCCGCGCGGCCTCGGGCGCGGGAAGCACGCCCGCACCGCGCAGCGCTTCCGCCGTGATGCGGGGGCCGAGGGTCGCGATCAACTCGTCCTGCATCGGGCGGAGTTCCGCGAGCAGGGCCAGCACCGTGATCAGCTCGAGCAGCTCGGACGTCCACGCCTGCGGCCACTCCGAGGGCCGTATCGCCTCCAGAGTGCCCGCCTCACCCGCCGCCATGCGCCGCTCGAACCACAGCTCGAGCACGCGCACCCCGCTCACCTCGAACTCCCACGCCGCCCGTGGCACGGGCGAGATGCGGCCCGCGTCCACGCACAATGCCTCTTCGTCGGCGTCGTACGAGATTTCAGCGGGGCGTGCGGGCAGCGGCGCGCGCACGTAGGGGCGCCGTCCGCCGGGGAGCTTCGGCCGCGCCGCCCCGTCACCGCGCGCCTGGAGCGCGAGCATGCGGCGACCCAACTCCGTGCCCCGCGCCCAGCTCCCGGCGTCGGACGTCAGCGGCACCCGGCACCCGGCAGGCGAAGCCCCTGCCACGGCGAGCGTCCAGGCCAGCAGGTCGCCGGCGCCGACGTCCTGGCCGAGCTCCTTGGTGAGGTGGGCGAGCAGCCCCGGCGCCACGTTGGGTTCGAGACCCGCGGGGCGGCGGAACAGCGGCCGGATCCGTCCCGGCCGCCCCGCGGGGGAGCGGCCGTCCGGCAGCACGGCGGTGGCAAGGACCGCGGGCCCCGTGGAGCCGGTGACGTAGCCCTGCTCGACGAGGAACAGCTGCCCTTCGCCCGCCACCCGCCACAGCTCCGGGCGCGCGGCGTCGATGAGCCGGTGGTCCGGGATCAGCCACTGCTCGTCGAAGGGGCCGTGCAGGACGCGCACCGGAGCGGGGCAGGCTCCCGACTCGGCGGCCAGCGGGACCGTCGCGCCGTGGTGTCCGGGGAGTTGGGCGACCGCCGTGTGCAGCGTGCGCGAGCGTGAGGGGGAGAGCAGCTTCGCGCGCTCCGCCGTGTCGGCCCGCACGAACGCGGCCCACCGGGCTCTGAGGGATGCGGCGTCCGGTCCCATCGGCCACCCGCGGCCCGGCCGGAGCGGTGCGACGGACCACGGCATCAGGTCGGCGAGCAGCGCCGCTTCGTCGTGCGTCACGCCCGGCATCGTACGTCGAGACCCTTACGTCGCGTCGAGGGTGACCGTGAAGGAGAAGCGGTCGCCGCGGTAGTGGATGCGGGCCACGTCCAGGGCGCGCCCGTCGTCGTCGTAGGTGATGCCGGTGTAGTGCAGGATCGGGCTGAGCAGCGGCACTTCGAGGAGGCGGGCCGTCTCCGGGTCGGCGAGCGTGGCCTCGACGGTGTCGGTGATGCGGCTTATGCGGACGCCCACGACGTCGCGCAGGACCTTCGTCATGGGCCAGCGCGCGAGATCGTCGAGGTCGACGCGGTCAGCGAGCTCGGGGCGGATGAAGTTGTGGGCGTGATTGGTCGGTTCGCCCGTCTTGTCGTCGCTGCGCAGCCGGTGATAGGTCGCCACCTCGGCCAGATCCGGGAAGTGTTCGGCGAGTTCGCCGGAGACCGGAGCCGTGCCGTGTGCGAGCAACTGGGTACTCATGCCCGACTGCTGGGCCACGATCGCGTCGACCGAGCCGAGCAGCCGGACCGGGGAGCCGCGCTGGGCGCTGGGCTCGATGAACGTGCCCCGCCGCCGGTGCCGGGAGATCAGGCCCTCGTCCTCGAGCTCCTTGAGCGCCTGGCGCATGGTCAGGACGCTCACGCCGTAGTGCCCCGCCAGCTGCTCCTCGGTGGGCAGCCGGAGCGGGGCGTCGGGTGTGCGGCCGAGTATCGAGGCGCGCAGGGACTGCGACACCTGATACCAGAGCGGCAGTTTGCGATTCAGGACGATCGAGTCCGGGGCGAAAGCGGTCACGGTCTCTCCGAATCAGTCCGAGTCTGTCCGCGTTGACTTCGAAACGCGATCAGTTGCCGGATCCGTCAGGGACCCGGCACGGGATCAGTTTCGAAAATGGCGCTCCAGACCCTCCCACACATCGTCGTATCCGCGCTGTAGATGGGCGGCCTGAGCTGCCTGTTCGGTCGCCGTCACCGGCCAGCGTGTCTCGAACATGAAGGCAAGCCCGTCGTCGATCTTCTGCGGCTTCAGCTCGGCGGCCGACGCCTTCTCGAAGGTGTCGCGGTCGGGGCCGTGCGCCGACATCATGTTGTGCAGCGAGCCGCCGCCGGGCACGAAGCCCTCCGCTTTCGCGTCGTACGCGCCCTCGATCAGGCCCATGTACTCGCTCATCACGTTCCGGTGGAAGTACGGCGGCCGGAAGGTGTCCTCGCCGACCAGCCAGCGCGGCGCGAAGACCACGAAGTCGACGCCCGCGAGGCCCGGGGTGTCGGACGGCGAGGTGAGCACCGTGAAGATCGACGGGTCCGGGTGGTCGTAGCTGATGGAGCCGAGGACGTTGAAGCTACGCAGGTCGTAGACGTACGGGACGTGGTTGCCGTGCCAGGCGACGACGTCCAGCGGCGAATGATCGTACGTGGCCCGCCACAGGTTGCCGCAGAACTTGTTCACGACCTCCACCGGCCGGTCGTCATCCTCGTACGCGGCGACGGGGGCCCTGAAGTCCCGTGCGTTGGCCAGGCCGTTCGCGCCGATCGGGCCCAGGTCGGGGAGCTGGAAGGCCGCGCCGTAGTTCTCGCACACGTAGCCGCGGGCGGTCCCGTCGAGCAGCTCCACGCGGAAGCGCACCCCGCGCGGGATCAGCGCCACCTCGCCCGGCTCGACGCGCAGCAGCCCGAACTCGGTGCGAAGGAGCAGGCCGCCCTGCTCGGGCACGACGAGGAGTTCGCCGTCCGAGTCGCTGAACACCCGGTCCGTCATGGCGGAGTTGGCGTGATAGAGGTGCACGGCCATGCCGGTGCGCTGGGTCGCGTCCCCGTTGCCGCCCAGGGTCCACAGGCCCGTGAGGAAGTCCGTGCCGGCAGCGGGCTCGGGGAGTGGGTTCCAGCGGAGGCGGTTGGGGTCGGGGGTCTCGGTGAACGGCGCCGTCCGGATCGCGCCGTTGTCCACGCGCGTGAACGCCGGGTGCGCCGCCGAGGGGCGGATGCGGTAGAGCCACGAGCGGCGGTTGTGGGCGCGGGGCTCGGTGAAGGCGGTGCCGCTCAGCTGCTCCGCGTACAGGCCGAGGGGGGCGCGCTGGGGCGAGTTGCGGCCGTGCGGCAGGGCGCCGGGCACCGCCTCGGAGCTGTGTTCGTTGCCGAAGCCGGAGAGGTACGTCAGTGCCTCGGCCGTCTTGCGCGGGTCGTTCGCGTCCCCACGGCGGGCGTCGCTGGTCTGTTCCCGGCTCATCATCGCTCCCTCGTCAACGATTCCTATGGGTCACCGTAGGATTCACGATTTCCTTCCGCAAGAGGGATCCATGGATGTGAACAATGCTCTACTCTCCCGGGGATGCCCCACCGTGATCAGCGGAAGCCTCCGCAGCCCCAGAGCACACCCCCCAAAGCGCCCCCGAACACCTTGCGCCGCGTGCCCGTGCAGGAGCGCAGCGCCGAGCGCCTGGCCCGCATCCTCGACGCGTGCGCCGAGCTCCTGGACGAGGTCGGCTACGAAGAACTCAGCACCCGCGCCGTCGCCCTCCGTGCGGGCGTCCCGATCGGCTCGGTCTACCGCTTCTTCGGCAACAAGCGGGCCATGGCGGACGCCTTGGCCCACCGCAATCTCGACGCGTACGGCGAGCGCGTGGCGGCGCGCATGGCCGGGGTGGAGCGCGGCGACTGGCGCGGCGCCGTCGACGCGGCCTTCGACGAGTACCTCGCCATGAAGCGCACCGTCCCCGGCTTCGGCCTGGTCGACTTCGGCATCCCCTCGGCCCCGGAGGCGATGCCCGACGCCAACTCGGACGTCGCCGAGCGGGTGGCGGGCCTGCTCGCCGCCCATCTCGACCGGCCGCTGGACAAGAAGCTGCGCCGCACGGTGCTCGTCGGCGTCGAAGCGGTGGACGCGGTCCTCCAACTCGCCTTCCGCGCACACCCGTCGGGCGACCCCGCCCTCATCGACGAGACGCGGACCCTGCTGCACTCCTACTTCGCGGGTTCACTGGACTGAAGCGGGGCGCGCGGATTCGCGACCTGTTCCCCGCTGGGTCCTGACGCCGTGCATACCGGTCGGTATGGTGAAGGCGCACGCGCGCCGTCGCCGCCCGGGAGGGTCCTCCATGCCCAGCACAGCCCGTACCGCCCTGCGTATCTGCCCCCTCTGTGAAGCCACCTGCGGGCTCACGCTCACCATCGAAGGGATCTCGGGAGAGACCTCCGAAAGGATCTCGGGAGAGGCCTCCGAAAGGGCCTCGGAAGGCGCACGCGTGACCGGTGCGCGCGGGGACCGGGACGATGTCTTCAGCCACGGCTTCATCTGCCCCAAAGGCGCCTCCTTCGGAGAGGCCGACTCCGACCCCGACCGCCTGAAAGGCCCCCTCGTACGCAAGGACGGCGTACTCCAAGAGGCAAGCTGGGACGAGGCGTTCGACGCCGTCGCCGCCGGCCTTCGCCCCCTGATCGTGCGGCACGGACCGCAGGCGATCGGCGTGGTGCTCGGCAACCCGAACGTGCACACCATGGCGGGCGGCCTCTACCCGCCCGTGCTCCTGAGCTCCATCGGCACCCGCAACGTCTTCACCGCGAGCACCGTCGACCAGATGCCCAAGCACGTGTCCAGCGGGCTGCTCTTCGGGGACGCGTTCGCCATTCCCGTGCCCGACCTGGACCGCACCGACCATCTGCTCCTGCTCGGCGCCAACCCCCTGGACTCGAACGGGAGCCTGTGCACCGCCCCCGACTTCCCGGGCAAGCTGAAAGCGCTGCGCGCGCGGGGCGGCACACTCACCGTCGTCGACCCGCGCCGCACCCGCACCGCGAAGCTCGCCGACCGGCACCTCCCGATCCGGCCCGGCACGGACGCGCTGCTGCTCGCCGCCATGGTCCAGGTCCTCTTCGAGGAGAAGCTCACCGGCCTCGGCGCGCTCGAAGACCAGGTGGAGGGCGTCGACGACGTGCGCGACGCCGTACGCCACTTCACCCCCGACGCCGTATCCGCGGCCTGCGACGTGCCCGCCGACACCATCCGCGCCCTCGCCCGCGAGCTGGCCGCCGCGCCCACCGCCGCCGTCTACGCCCGCGTCGGCGCGAGCACCGTCGCCTACGGCACCCTCACCAACTGGCTTGTCGACGTCCTGAACGTCCTGACCGGCAACCTCGACCGGCCGGGCGGCGCCCTCTTCCCGCTCTCCGCCACCGACCGCGCGCCCCGCCCGGCGGGCCCCGGCAAGGGCTTCGCGCTCGGCCGCTGGCACAGCCGCGTGAGCGGGCACCCCGAGGCCAAGGGCGAGCTGCCGATCGCCGCGCTCGCCGAGGAGATCGATACCCCCGGCGACGGCGCGATCCGCGCGGTCATCGCCGTCGCGGCCAACCCCGTCCTCTCGGCGCCCGACGGCGATCGCCTCGACAAGGCACTGGCCTCGCTCGACTTCATGGTGAGCGTCGACCCGTACCTGAACGAGACCTCGTGCCACGCCCACGTGGTCCTGCCGCCGCCCCCGCCCTCCCAGAGCCCCCACTTCGACTTCGCCTTCAACGGATTCGCCGTGCGCAACCAGGTCCGCTACACCCGCGCCGCGCTGCCCCTTGCTGACGGCCGGATGGCCGAGACGGAGATCCTGGCCCGGCTCGTGCTCGCGGCAAGCGGGATGCACGGCGCCGATCCGGGAGGCGTCGACGCGATGGTCGTCGACCAGACCATCGGCAGGGCCGCCACCGAGCCGCACTCCGCCGCGTACGGCCGCGACCCCAAGGAACTCGCCGCTCTCCTCACCGGCGACAGCGGCCCCGAGCGCCGCCTCGACCTGATGCTGCGCCTCGGCCCCTACGGCGACGGATTCGGCGTACGCGAGGACGGCCTCACCCTCGACCGACTCCTCGCCCACCCCCACGGCATCGACCTCGGACCCCTGGACTCCCGCCTCCCGCAGGTGCTCAAGACCCGCAGCGGGCGCGTGGAACTCCTCCCTGGCCCGATCGCGGACGACCTGCCGCGCCTCACGAAAGCCCTGCGCGCCACCCCGGACGAGCTCGTCCTCGTGGGCCGCCGCCATCTGCGCTCCAACAACAGCTGGATGCACAACGTGCGCACCCTCACCGGCGGCTCCAACCGCTGCACCCTCCACGTCCACCCCGAGGACGCGGCCCGCATCGGCCTGGAGAACGGCGGCCACGCGCGCGTGCAGGCCGCCGGCGGCGGGCTCACCGTCCCCGTGGAGGTGACCGACACCGTGCGCCCCGGAGTGGTCAGCCTGCCGCACGGCTGGGGCCACGACCGCCCCGGCACCCGCCTGGCCGTCGCCGCCGAGAATCCCGGAGCCAATGTGAACCAGCTCCTGGACGGCAGCCTCCTCGACCCGCTCTCCGGGACGTCCGTGCTCAACGGCTTCCCGGTGTCCGTGCTGCCTCTGGTACCGGCAACTCGTTGACCAGGAGTTTTGCGCTTATTGCTCACACGTCAACATCTTGTTAACGCTCGAGAACGGGTCCTAACGTCAACCGGACCGCCAGACCTGGTGGGAGTTCGATGGTGAACGTTAGGTAGCCCCCATGCTGACAATCCTCGGATTCGTCATGATCGCCACCTTCCTGGTGCTGATCATGATGAAGAAGATGTCGCCGATCGCGGCACTGGTGCTGATCCCCGCGCTCTTCTGCGTGTTCGTAGGAAAGGGAGCCCATCTCGGGGACTACGTCCTCGAAGGCGTCGGGAATCTGGCGCCCACGGCGGCCATGCTCATGTTCGCCATCGTGTACTTCGGCGTCATGATCGACGTCGGCCTCTTCGACCCGATCGTCCGGGGCATCCTGCGCTTCTGCAAGGCGGACCCGGTACGCATCGTGGTCGGCACCGCCCTGCTCGCCGCGATCGTCTCGCTCGACGGCGACGGCTCGACGACCTTCATGATCACGGTCTCGGCGATGTATCCGCTCTACAAGCGCCTCAAGATGAGCCTCGTCGTCATGACGGGCGTCGCGGCCACCGCCAACGGCGTCATGAACACCCTGCCCTGGGGCGGCCCCACGGCGCGCGCCGCGACCGCGCTCAAGGTCGACGCGGCCGACATCTTCGTCCCCATGATCCCGGCGCTCGCCATGGGCCTCGTATGCGTCTTCCTGCTCTCCTACGCACTGGGCCTGCGCGAGCGCAAGCGGCTCGGCATGCTCTCCCTGGACGAGGTCCTGGAGAAGGAGACGGCGAGCGAGACGGTCCTGGTGGGTGCCGGTGGCGGCACTGCCGACGGGCGTACGTCGCTCACGAAGAAGACCACCGGGGGAGCGGGCTCGGGAACGGACGCCTCCGAGGCCTCCGGTGCCTCCGGTGCCTCCGACGACGACTCCGATGAGGACGATGGCTTCCAGGGGCTCGACCCGAACCGCTCCACCCTGCGCCCCAAGCTCTACTGGTTCAACGCCGGTCTCACCGTGGTCCTGCTCACCGCCATGATCATGGAGTGGCTGCCGATCCCGGTCCTCTTCCTGCTCGGCGCCGCGCTCGCCCTGACGGTCAACTTCCCGCACATGCCCGACCAGAAGGCCCGCATCGGCGCCCACGCGGAGAACGTCCTCAACGTCACCGGCATGGTCTTCGCCGCCGCCGTCTTCACCGGCGTCCTCCAGGGCACCGGCATGGTCGACAACATGGCCAAGTGGCTCGTCGACGCGATCCCGGAGGGCATGGGCCCGCAGATGGGCCTGGTCACCGGGCTCCTGTCGCTGCCGCTCACCTACTTCATGTCGAACGACGGCTTCTACTTCGGCGTCCTGCCGGTCCTCGCCGAGGCGGGCCAGGCGCACGGCGTCGGCACCCTCGAGATCGCCCGCGCCTCGATCGCGGGCCAGGCCCTGCACATGTCGAGCCCGCTGGTGCCCGCCGTGTACGTCCTCGTCGGCATGGCCAAGGTCGAGTTCGGCGACCACACCAAGTTCACCGTCAAATGGGCCGTGCTCACGTCGCTGGTGGTGCTGGCCTCCGGAATCCTCTTCGGCATCATCTGATGCCATCGACACCGGGCCGAGCCTGGTTGCTGCGCCTCGTCATCGCCTTCAGCTTCGCGCAGGGGGCGGTGTCGATGGCGCGTCCGGCCGTTTCCTACCGGGCGCTCTCCATGGGCGCCGACGAGCGGGCCATCGGCATCATCGCGGGCGTGTACGCCCTGCTCCCGCTCTTCGCCGCCGTGCCGCTCGGGCGCAGGACTGACCACGGGCGGTGCGCGCCGCTCCTGCCGATCGGTGTCGTCCTGATCTCGGGAGGGTGCGCGCTCAGCGGTACGGCGGGGTCGCTCGGCGCGCTCGCCGCCTGGAGCGGTGTGATGGGGCTCGGCCACCTGTGCTTCGTGATCGGCGCCCAGTCGATCGTGGCGCGGCAGTCCGCCCCCGACGAACAGGACCGCAACTTCGGGCACTTCACGATCGGCGCCTCGCTCGGGCAGCTGATCGGGCCGATCGCGGCGGGGTCTCTCATCGGCGGTGACATGGGGCGTACGAGCGCCTTCGCGCTGCTCGTGTCGGGAGCGGTCGCAGCCGTCTCGCTCACCTCGCTGTGGCGCATCGAGCACGTCCGACCGGCCGCCGCCTCGTCGAAGCGGGGTGACAAGGTCCCGGTGCTCGGCATCCTGCGCACCCGGGGCGTCCCCGCGGGGATCTTCATCAGCCTGGCGGTGCTCTCCGCCACGGACATCCTCACGGCCTACCTGCCGGTGGTCGGTGAGCACCGGGGCATCGCGCCCGCGACGGTCGGGGTGCTGCTCTCGCTGCGGGCCGCCGCGACGATCGCCTGCCGGCTCGTCATGACACCGCTGATCAATCTTCTCGGCCGTACGGTGCTGATCGTGGTCACGTGTCTGCTGGCTGCTGTGCTGTGCGCGGGGGTCGCGCTGCCGGTGCCTGTGTGGGGGCTGGGGGTGATGCTCGTTCTGCTGGGGTTCTGTCTTGGGGTCGGGCAGCCGTTGTCGATGACTACGGTTGTGCAGGCGGCGCCGGAGGGGGCCCGTTCCACCGCGCTTGCGCTGCGGCTCACGGGGAATCGGCTGGGGCAGGTGGCCGCGCCCGCGGGGGCGGGGCTCATTGCCGGGGTCGCGGGGGTGGCCGCCCCGTTCGTCATGCTCGGGGGACTCTTGCTCGTGGCGGCCGGGTTGGGGCTGAGGCGTAGCCCTGCGGGGCCTTCCCCGGGCCCGCCCCTTCCCGGGACTGAGGGCTCCGTCCCCAGACCCCCGCTCCTCAGACGTGGGAAGGGCTGAACGCCGCCCCTACTTCACCCGCATCTCGCACCGCATACGCCTCTCATGACCAACGATCCGCTCGGGCCCCGTCAGCATCAGCGGCACCCGGTGGCGGACTGCCGTGCTGGACGCCGCGACGCGGAGTTCCAGGGCTCCGGGCTCGACGAGGCGATGCCCCTCGGGGCCCGTGTACGACGCCAGATCGGCGTGGAACGTGGCGTGGACCTCCGCGGACTCGCCCGGAGCCAGCGGCACCCGGACGTAGCCGACCAGTCGGGCCACGGGGAGCGCCACTTGGCCCACGGGGTCGTGGAGGTAGAGCTGGACGACCTCCGCTCCGGGGCGATCACCCGTGTTGGTGACCGTGACGCGCACGGTCGTCTCGCCGTCCGTGGGCAGCTCGACCGGGACGGGGGACACGTCCCAGGCGAACGTCGTGTACGAGAGGCCGTGCCCGAAGGGGAACAGTGGCGTCGGATCGAGGCTGCTCGCCTCACCGCGGTGGCCGAGCGGGGGAGCCAGGTACGTCCAGGGCTGGCCCGTCGGCTCGCGGGGCACGCTGACCGGCAGCCGTCCGGATGGATTGACCCGACCTGACAGCACGCCCGCTACCGCACCGCCGCCCTCCTCGCCCGGGAAGAACGCCTGCACCACCCCGGCAAGGCGGTCGGTCCAGCGCCCGAGCGCGTACGGACGGCCGGTGAGCAGGACCAGGACGGTGGGGGTGCCCGAGGCGACGGCCCGGTCGAGCAACTCGGCCTGATTGTCCGGGAGTTCGAGGTCGGCGGCGTCGCAGCCCTCGCCCGACGTGCCCCGTCCGAAGAGCCCCGACCGGTCGCCGGCCACGACGACACAGACCTCCGCGTCGGCCGGATCCGCCACGAACATCGCTCCCGGGAACTCCGCGCGCAGTGCCTGGAGCAGCGTCGGAACGGCTACACCCATCGGCAGGTGCGGGTGCTCCACGCCCACATGGCGCGGGAAGGTGTAGCAGCCGAGCATCGCCGCCGGGTCGTCGGCGAGCGGGCCCACCACGGCGATCCGTGCGGCGGGTGCGAGAGGGAGCGCCCCGGCCGCGTTGGCGAGCAGGACCACCGACTCCTCGGCCAACTCGCGGGCCAGCAGCCGCATATGGGGCGGATCGAGGTCCACGGGCGGCGAAGCGGGCGGCCCCGCCGTCCAATCCGGGTCAAGCAGGCCCAGTTCGCACTTCTGGGTCAGTACGCGCAGAGCCGCGCGGTCCACCGCGTCCTTCGGGGCGGCGGCCCCCGCCCCGAAGCACCGCACCGCGGGGAGCTCGATGTCCACGCCTGCTGCCAGGGCCAGCGCGGCGGCCCCCGCCCTGGAGTCCGTGACCCCGTGGGCGGACTCCAGGAAGGACACCCCGAAGTAGTCCGAGACGACGGTTCCGGTGAACCCCCAGTCCTCGCGCAGGAGTTGGCTGAGCAGCGCCTGGTGGGCGTGGGCCGGGAGACCGTCCAGGTCGTTGTACGCGGGCATCACCGAGCGGGCGCCCCCGTCCCGTACCGCCATCTCGAAGGGAGGCAGGACGACGTCCGCCAGTTCGCGGGGGCCGATGGACACCGGGGCGTGGTTGCGGGCCCCGCGCGAAGCCGCGTAGCCCGCGAAGTGCTTGAGGGTGGCGACGATCCCCGCCGACTGGAGCCCCTGGACGTAGGCCGTGCCGATGGTCGCCACCAGGTAGGGGTCCTCGCCGATCGACTCCTCGGTGCGGCCCCAGCGCGGGTCGCGCACGACGTCGAGGACGGGAGCGAGCCCCTGGTGGACGCCGACCGCGCGCATCGAAGCACCGATGGACTCGGCTGCCCTGCCCACGAGTTCGGGGTCGAAGGAGGCGCCCCAGGCGAGTGGTGTGGGGAACACGGCCGCCTGCCAGGCGGTGAAGCCGGTGAGGCACTCCTCGTGCGCGACGGCGGGCAGGGCGAAGCGGTTCGCGGCGCGGATACGTTCCTGGAGTGCGGCGAGGCGGGCCGCTCCCTCGGCCGGTTCCACCGGCGCCGTGCCGAACGGGCGCGTCAGCTGGCCGAGTCCGTGGGGGAGCAGCTCCTCCAGGTCGACGTGTTCCGCCACCTCATGCTGGAGCGGCGCCACATCGGCGTTCTCCTCCTGGGCGTCCGAGCCGGGCCAGACGCTGTAGAGCTGGGCGAGCTTCTCCTGTGCGGTCATCCGGGCGAGCAGGTCCGCGGCCCGTTCGGACGCGGGCAGCGTGGTGTCCTGCCAGGGGTGGACCATGGAACTCCTCAAGTCAGCGGCCGCCCGCGCCCATCAGACCGTCGACCAGCTGACGGCGGGCGAAGAGATACACGGCGAATATGGGCACGATGGACAGGACCACCGCGGCGAGCAGGGCGGGCACGTCGACGCGGAACTCGCCGACGTAGTCGTAGAGGCCGAGGGTGAGCACCCGGGACTCGGGGGACTGGGTGAGGATCAGCGGGAAGAGGAAGCCGTTCCACGCCTGCAGGGCGGTGTAGACGGCGGCCGTGGAGATGCCCCCGCGCGACATCGGCACGACCAGGCGCAGCAGGATGCGGGCAGGGCCCGCGCCGTCCAGGGCCATCGACTCGTACAGCTCCTCGTCGATGTCCCGCATCGAACCGGCGAGGATCAGCACGCTCACGGGCAGCGCGAACGCTGCCGTCGGAAGGATCACCGCGAGCAGCGAGTCGTACAACTGCAACTTCGTGATCAGCAGGAAGACCGGGATGATCACGGCCTGGGCGGGGATCGCGAGACCCAGCAGGAACATCTGGAAGAGGCGCTGGGCCCCCCGGCCACGCGCCCGCACCACCGCGTAGCCCACGCACACCCCGAGGACCAGGACGATCGCGACGCAGGCGACCGTCACCACCGCGGTGTTGAGGAGGTAGGTGAAGAAACTGCTGTCCAGGACGCGGCGGTAGTTGTCGAGGGTCGGATCGGTGGGGACGGAGAGCGGGCCGCGGTCGAAGTAGGCGTCGCGCGACTGGAGGGTCGTGGCGAGCAGGACGTACAGCGGCAGCGCGATGATCACCAGCCAGAGGAGCGAGGCGACTCCGGCGGGGAGGTTCGGGCGCTCGCGCCTTCGGCGCCGGGACGTGTGCGGCGGCCGCGCGGGGCTGCGGGTGCCGGGCCGCTCCAGGGTGCTTGTCACAGGCCCTCCCGGGTCGAGCGCATCGCGGCGAAGCCGGTGAGGCGTACGAGGAGCAGCGAGATGCCCGTCGCGACCACGACGAGCGCCGTGGCGATCGCGCTCGCGTAGCCCATGTCACGGGAGACGAAGCCGGTCTCGTACATCCAGTAGGGGACGATCGTGGTGTCCGTGCCGGGGCCGCCCTCGGTGAGGATCAGGACGGTGTCGAAGAACGTCAGCGCGCCGACCACCATCAGGACGGACGAGGTGATGACGGTGTTGCGCAGCTGCGGCAGCGTGATGTGGAAGAACTGCCGCACCGTGCCCGCGCCGTCGATCGACGCGGCGTCGTAGAGGGAGCGCGGGATCTGCCGTGCGCCGCCCTGGTAGAGCAGCGCGTGGAACGGGATGAACTGCCAGGCCGCCACGAAGAGCACCGCACCGAACGCGCCGCGCGAGGAGCCGAGCACATCGCCGTCCTCGAAGCCGATCCACGGCCCGATGTCGGCGATCAACCCGAAGTTGGGGTCCAGGAGCGTCTTCCAGAGCAGTGCGAGCGCCACGGACGAGGCGAGCAGCGGCAGGAAGAAGATGGCGCTGAGCACCGCGCGGTTCTTCTGCCTGCCCGCCGCCCAGACACCGAGCAGCAGTGCGATCGGGGTCTGCACGAGCCAGGTCAGCGCGGTGAGCAGCAGGCTCAGGACGATCGCGCCCCGCATCGTGGAGTCCTCCCAGAGGCGGCGCCAGTTGCCGGTGCCGCTGAAGGAGGGGAGGCCGCCCAGCCCGTCCCACTCGGTGAAGGAGAGATAGCCGACGAGGAGGAGCGGTCCGATCGCGAAGCAGAGGAAGAACAGGGCTCCGGGCGCGGCCCACAGGAGGCCGGGGCGCCCGGGACCCCTGCGAACCGGGGACCGGCTCACTTCACTTTCCGCATCGCGTCGGCGAAGCCCTTCGGGCTCAGGTCGCCGTTGAAGAGCTTCTGCAGGTTGTTGGTGAGCGGGGCGGTGAACCTGGCGGGCAGCGCCTGGTCCCAGGAGAGCGTGAAGGACGGGGCCTGGCTCACCATCTCGTACTGATACGTGGCGTATTCGGGGTCATCGTGCTCGGTGAGCTGCGCCTTCGCGTCCGAGGTCGCCGGCACGTCCCCGTTGGCGACGAGGTCCTCGGCGTAGCTCTGCCGGGAGGCGAACTTCAGGAACTCCACCGCTGCGTCCCGCCGTTCGCCCTTCTTCACACGGGTGGCGTTGACGGACCAGTAGTTGGTGGGGTTGCCGACGACGTCCTTGGGGTCGCCCTTGCCGCCGGGCACCGCGGGGAACGAGGTCCAGCCGAGACCCGACTTGGCGAACTCCTTCTGGTTGGCCTTCTGGTTGGCGTACTCCCAGCTGCCCATCAGGTGCATGGCCGCCTTGCCGCGGGCGAACAGCGTGGAGGCGCCGTCCGCCGTGTAGTTGACGGACTTGTAGTTCTTGCCGAAGGCTCCGCGGTCGACCAGGTCGCGGATCGTCTCGCCCGCCTTGATCATGGCGGGGTCGTTCCAGGCGGACTTGTCGCCGTCCACGATCTTCTGGAAGACGCCGGGGCCGCCGAACCGGTCGAGGAGGTACTCCAGCCACATCAGCTCGGTCCACGGGTCGGCGCCCGCGAGCGCGAACGGCGTGACGCCCTTCTCCTTGAAGGTGTCGATCAGGTCGAGCATGTCGTCCCAGGAGGCGGGGGGTTCGGCGCCCGCCTCGCGGAAGACCTTCTTGTTGTAGAAGAGGATCACCGGCTGCATGCCGCGCATGGGAACGCCGTAGTACGTCCCGTCGATGCGGCCCGCGTCGAGGATGGAGGGGATGAACGCCTTCTTCAGCTCGGGGTCCTTCTTCATGTACGGGCCGAGGTCGACGAGCATGTCCTTGGCCGCGAAGTCGCTGATGGAGCCGCCGCCCCAGTTGAAGAAGATGTCGGGGGCGTTGGCGGTGCCCATGGAGGTGCGCATCTTGTCCTGGTAGCCCTCGCCGGGGATCTCGACGAGTTTCACCTTGACGTCCGAGGTCTTGTTGAAGCGGTCGACGACCTTGCGCTGCACGGCGGCCGACGGGTCGCCGTAGACCCAGGCCTCGAGCGCGGCGCCACCACCGCCCGCGCTGTCCTGCGGTCCGCCGCTGCCACAGGCGGAGAGGCCGGTGGCGGCGAGCGTCAGGGCCGCGGTGGCCAGGGCCGTGCGTATGCGTCGGCGCAGGGGAGGGGTAGGCATCGCAGCGCACCTTCCGGAAGAGTTCCGAAAATTATCGGTCGATGCGCACGGAAGTTACGGGCGGCGTCCGGGCGTGTCAACGCTCCTGACAGGAAAGGGAGTTCGGGGACGGTGGCAGGGACGGGGCGGAGGCGGCTTCAGGCGCGCGGTGCCGTGCTCGACCGCACCACGAGTTCCGTGGCCAGTTCGATGCGGGGCGACGCGGGCTCCTCGCCGAGCGCGAGCCGCAGCACCGTACGGGCCGCCAGCTTCCCCATGTCGGACAGCGGCTGGCGCACGGTCGTCAGCGGCGGCGCCGACCAGCTGACCTCCGGCAGGTCGTCGAAGCCGACCACGCTGAGATCCTCGGGTACGCGAAGGCCGCGCCGCCGCAGGGCCTCGATCGCCCCGAGGGCCATCTGGTCGCTGGCGGCGAAGAGCGCGGTCGGCGGCTCGGCGAGGCCGAGCAGTTCGCCCGCTCCGGCGAACCCGGACGCGTGGTAGAAGTCGCCCGGCACGATCAGCGCGTCGTCGACGGGCACACCCGCGCTCTCCAGCGCCGCCCGGTAGCCGTCGAGCCTGGCCCGGGAGCACAGGAGCCTCGGCGGCCCCGCGATGAAGCCGATCCTGCGGTGCCCCAGGGAGAGCAGATGTTCCGTGGCGGCCATCCCGCCCGCCCAGTTGGTGGCGCCGACGGTCGGTGCGTCGAGGGCGGGTGATCCTGCCGGGTCGATCACGACGAGCGGCACGCCGAGCCGTCGCAGCTCGTCGTGGAGCATCGGTTCCAGGACGGAGGTCACCAGGATCACGCCGTCCGAAGCGCGGGCCCGCAGGTTCTTCATCCACTGGCGGGCCGAGCCGGACGCGCCGTGGATCGCGGAGACGACCGTGCCCGCGCCGGCCGCGTGCGCCACTTCCTCCACACCGCGGATGATCTCCACGGCCCAGGGGCTGTCGAGGTCGTTGAAGACCAGGTCGACGAGGGCGGCCCGGCTGCCGGGGGCGGTCGCGCGCCGCTCGTAGCCGTGCTCCCGCAGCAGGTCCTCGATGCGGGCGCGGGTCTCCTCCGAGACGTCGGACCGGCCGTTGACCACCCGCGACACCGTCGGCACCGAGACGCCGGCCTGCCGGGCTATCTCCGTGATGGTCACCTTGCTCCTGGACCGGCTCACTTCCCCACCTCCATCGAAAACTTGCAGAAGCCTTCCGGAATCCCGGAGTTGAGGTGAAGCTTAAAGGAGAAGGCCGCCGCGCGAGCGGACGCGCGGATGTTCCCCGGAGGCGCCGGCTGCCTCCGGGGAACGGGGTACTACGGGCGGATCGGGGCTACGGAACGAGCTTCAGGAGCTTGTTCGGCGAACCGGTCCCCGGGCTCGTGACCTTGCCCGAGGTGGCTCCGTTCACGAGGGCCGACGAGACCTGGGCGGGCGTGGCCGACGAGTGGCCCGCCAGGTAGACCGCCGCGGCACCCGCGACATGCGGAGTGGCCATCGACGTACCGGAGATGGTGTTGGTGGCCGTGTCGCCGGTGTGCCAGCCCGCCTTGATCGAGACGCCGGGCGCGAAGATGTCGAGGACCGAGCCGTAGTTGGACCAGCTGGCCTTGGCGTCCGTGTTGCTGGTGGCGCCCACTGTGATGGCCGCGGGGACCCGCGCCGGGGACGACGAGGAGGCGTTGACGCCCTCGTTGCCCGCGGCGACCGCGTAGCTGACACCGTCGGCGATGGAGTTCTTCACCGCGTTGTCCAGCGAGGTGGACGCGCCGCCGCCGAGCGACATGTTGGCCACGGCGGGGGCGCCCGCCGCGTGGTTCTTCGTCACCCAGTCGATGCCCGCGATGACACCGGCGGTCGTGCCGGAGCCGTTGTTGTCGAGCACGCGGACGGCCACGACCTTCGCCTTCTTGGCGACGCCGTACGTCTTGCCCGCGATGGTGGTGGCCACGTGCGTGCCGTGGCCGTTGCCGTCCTGGGCGGTGTTGTCGCCGTCGACCGCGTCATAGCCGTTCACCGCGCGCCCGCTGATCTCGGAGTGCGTGATGCGCACGCCCGTGTCGATCACGTACGCGGTGACGCCCGAGCCCGCGGTGTCCGGGTAGGTGTAGGTGCCGGACAGGGGCAGGCTCGTCTGGTCGATGCGGTCCAGGCCCCAAGGCGCGTTGCTCTGGGTCGCGTCCGCCCGGACGGTGCGGTTCTGCTCGACCGACGCGACCGCGGGATCGGCGGCGAGGCGTCTCGCCTCACCCGCGCTCAGCTCGACGGTGTATCCGTCGAGCGCGGACTTGAAGGTCTTCTGCACCGACCCGCCGTACTCGGATATCAGACCCTTGCCCTGGGACGAGGCGGCCTTGAAGCCCGAGTTCTTCTTCAGCGTGACGATGTAGCTGCCCTTGACGGCGTCGGCCGAACCGGCCCCGATCACGGTGCCTTCGGAGGGAGCGGCCTGGGCCGGAAGGGCGGCGACCGCACCGAGCAGAGTGGCGGCGGTGGCGGTCGAGATCGCGGCGGCGATCACGGTCTTCTTGCTGCGCAGCATTGCCATTACGAGGGAGTCCTCCTCATAGGCGGCGCGCGCCCCGGTTCGGGCGGCGCAACTGTGGGGGCGTGTGCGTGATCGCACACACAGCCGGGAGCGGTGCGTTCCGCTCCCGGCGCGATCAGCAGAATGTCGGCTCTACAGGCGTAGATCAAGGGAGTTGACGCTTTGACATGTGTCTGTCACGTGCACGAAATCGAATTTCGGCGGAGCGCATGCGGGGTAGGTGACGGGCCGGGGTGAATGCCCCGCTTCCGGCTTGCTCCAGGCGCCCCTGGTGCCGAAAAACTATCAGCGCTAGTTTGGGGTGCGGACGAGGTGTGGACGACTACCTGAGGAGTGCGATGAAGGCCCACGACGGCATGTACATCGGCGGCGCCTGGCGGCCCGCCATCGGCACGGACACGATCACGGTCCTGAACCCGGCCGACGAGCAGCCGATCGGCCAGGTCCCCGCAGGCACGGCACAGGACATCGACGCGGCGGTACGGGCCGCCCGCGAGGCCTTCCCCGCCTGGGCCGCGACCCCGCCCGCCGAGCGAGGCGCGCTCATCGGTGCCCTCCGTGACCAGCTGGTCGCCCGCAAGGACGAGATCGCCGAGACGGTGACGGCGGAACTCGGCGCCCCGCTCCCGTTCTCGCAGATGGTGCACGCGGGTGTGCCGATCCTGGTCTCCGGTTCGTACGCCGAGCTCGCCGCGACGTACGCCTTCGAGGAGAAGATCGGCAACTCCACCGTCTACCTGGAGCCGGTCGGCGTCGTCGGCGCGATCACGCCCTGGAACTACCCCCTCCACCAGATCGTCAACAAGGTGGCCCCGGCGCTCGCCGCGGGCTGCACGGTGGTCCTGAAGCCCGCCGAGGACACCCCGCTCACCGCCCAGCTCTTCGCCGAGGCCGCGCACCAGGCGGGCATCCCCGCCGGTGTCTTCAACCTGGTCACCGGACTCGGCCCGGTCGCGGGCCAGGCGCTCGCCGAGCACGAGGACGTCGACCTGGTCTCCTTCACCGGCTCGACGGCGGTCGGCAAGCAGATCGGCAGGGCCGCGGGCGCCGCGGTCAAGCGCGTCGCCCTGGAACTCGGAGGCAAGTCCGCCAACGTCATCCTGCCCAGCGCCGACCTGGCCAAGGCGGTCAACGTGGGCGTCGCCAACGTCATGTCCAACTCCGGCCAGACGTGCAGCGCGTGGACCCGCATGCTGGTCGACTCCGCGCGCTACGACGAGGCGGTCTCGCTCGCCGCGGACGCCGCCGCCAAGTACGGCGCCCGCATCGGGCCCGTCGTCAACGCCAAGCAGCAGGCGCGCGTGCGCGGTTACATCGACAAGGGGGTCGAGGAAGGCGCCCGCGTGGTGGCCGGCGGCTCCGAGGTGCCGCGCGAGCAGGGCTACTTCGTCCAGCCGACGGTCTTCGCCGATGTCACCCCCGAGATGACGATCGCCCAGGAGGAGATCTTCGGTCCGGTCGTCTCGATCATCCGGTACGAGGACGAGGACGACGCCCTGCGGATCGCGAACGGCACCGTGTACGGGCTCGCGGGCGCGGTCTGGGCCGCCGACGACGCGGAGGCGGTCACGTTCGCCCGCCGCATGGACACGGGGCAGGTCGACATCAACGGCGGCAGCTTCAACCCCCTTGCCCCGTTCGGGGGTTACAAGCAGTCGGGGGTGGGGCGCGAGCTGGGCCCGCACGGGCTCACCGAATACCTCCAGACGAAGTCCCTCCAGTTCTGAGTCCCTGTTCCGCGCTTTCTGAGGAGTACGTCACCGTGGTCCGCGCCGCTGTTCTGCCCGCCGTCGGCTCTCCCCTGGAGATCACCGAGATCGACCTGCCCGAGCCGGGCCCCGGCCAGGTGCGGGTGCGCCTCGCCGCGGCCGGGGTCTGCCACTCCGACCTGTCCCTGACCAACGGCACGATGCGGGTGCCCGTGCCCGCCGTGCTCGGGCACGAGGGCGCGGGGACGGTCGTGTCCGTGGGAGAAGGGGTCACGCACGTCGCGCCGGGCGACGGGGTGGTCCTCAACTGGGCTCCGTCCTGCGGCAGTTGTCACGCCTGCTCGCTCGGCGAGGTGTGGCTGTGCGTGAACGCGCTTGCCGGTGCGGCCGACGTGTACGCACGCCGCGCCTCGGACGGCGCGGACCTCCATCCCGGCCTGAACGTCGCCGCGTTCGCGGAGGAGACGGTGGTGGCGGGCAACTGCGTCCTGCCGGCCCCGGACGGCGTCCCGCTGACGGACGCCGCGCTCCTCGGCTGCGCCGTGCTCACCGGGTACGGCGCCGTGCACCACTCGGCGAAGGTGCGCGAGGGTGAGACGGTGGCGGTCTTCGGCGTCGGGGGAGTGGGCCTCGCGACGCTCCAGTCGGCGCGGATCGCGGGCGCCTCGAAGATCATCGCGGTCGATGTCTCCCCGGAGAAGGAGGAGTTGGCGCGGTCTGCCGGGGCGACGGAGTACGTGGTCGCTTCGGAGAAGACGGCGAAGGGCATCCGCGAGCTGACTGGTGGTCAGGGCGTGGACGTGGCGGTGGAGTGTGTGGGGCGTGCGGTGACGATTCGTACGGCGTGGGAGTCGACGCGGCGCGGCGGGCGGACGACGGTGGTCGGCATCGGCGGCAAGGATCAGCAGGTCACCTTCAATGCCCTGGAGATCTTTCACTGGGGACGGACGCTGGCCGGGTGTGTGTACGGGAACTCTGATCCGGCGGCGGACTTGCCGGTCCTGGCGGACCACATCCGGGCGGGGCGGTTCGACCTGAGCGGCCTGGTGACGGACCGGATCGCCCTGGACGGCATCCCTGCGGCCTTCGAGAACATGGTCGCGGGGAAGGGGGGCCGGGCGTTGGTGGTGTTCTAGGCGTTCTCGGCCCGTCCGGCGTTTGAGGAGGAGTGGACCCCGGGGCGCCGTTTGCTGCCCCGGGGCAAGAAACCGTGTGAACCGTTGACCACATACCCACTGGTCGGTACGGTCCCTGCAATCACACGCCCACCCCCTGTCCCGTCCCCGGACCCACCGGAGTGTGCACCCGCATGGACCCCGCACCGACCTCCGCAGCGCCCCTCCCCGCTCCCGCTCCCGCGTCACCGGCGGATCCCCACCGCCGCAAGGTGGCCACCGCGGCCGCTCTCGCCTCGGCCGTCGAGTGGTACGACTACTTCGTCTTCGGCATCGCCGCCGCCCTCGTCCTGGGCGATCTCTACTTCCCCTCCGGCAGCTCGTCCGCCGGAGTGCTCGCAGCGTTCGCCACCTTCGCCGTCGGGTTCCTTGCCCGGCCCATCGGCGGCATCATCGCCGGTCACCTCGGCGACAAGCGTGGCCGCAAGCCCATGCTGGTCCTCGCGCTGACCCTGATGGGCCTCTCCACCACGGGCATCGGCCTGCTTCCCACGTACGAGACGGTCGGCATCGCCGCGCCGATCCTGCTCGTCGTCCTCCGCGTGTTCCAGGGCATCGCGGTCGGCGCCCAGTGGGGCGGCGCGATGCTCATGGCCACCGAGTACGCCCCCGAGGGCAAGCGCGGCCTCTACGGCAGCCTGGTCCAACTGGGCGTCCCCATCGGCGTGGTGACCGCCAACACGGTCTTCCTGATCGCGGGGGCCCTCACCAGCGAGAGCTCCTTCGAGGCATGGGGATGGAGGGTGCCCTTCATGGTCGGCCTCCTCGTGCTCGTGCTCGCCTGGTACATCCACACGCAGGTGGAGGAGACGCCCGAGTTCCGCGAGGCGGAGAGGGCGCTCGCCGAGAAGGAGAAGAGCCAGAAGGGAGCGGGCGGCGATGGCGGCAACTCGCCCCTGCGCACCATCCTGCGCCACCACCTCGGCACGGTCTTCCTGGCCGGTGGCTCCTTCGCGGTGAACACCGCGACCTTCTACATCATCATCACCGGCGTCCTCGACTACACGACCCGTGAACTCGACATGGAACGCAGCGCGGTCCTCACCGTCTCGCTCTGCGTCAGCCTCACCCAACTCGCCCTGATCCCGGCGTCCGCGGCGCTCTCCGACCGCATCGGACGGCTGAAGATCTATGCCCTCGGCGCGGGGGGCCTCGCGGTCTGGGCCGTGCCGATGTTCCTGCTCATCGACACCGGTTCGCTGCTGTGGCTGGCCGTCGGCACCTTCGTGACCAGCTGTTTCCTCAGCATCATGTACGGGCCGCAGGCCGCGCTCTTCGCGGAGCTGTTCACGGCCGAGATGCGCTACACGGGAGCCTCGCTCGGCTACCAGATCGCGGCCGTGTTCGGCGGCGGGCTCGCGCCGTTCGTGATGGTGCTGCTCCTGGAGGCGACGGGCACCTCGATGGCCGTCTCCGCGTACATCATCGGCCTCGCGGTGATCGCCCTGATCTCCATCAAGGTCCTTGCCGATCGGGCGGGTTCGGATTCCCGCTGACGCCACCGGCGCCGCACCCGGCGGTTCCGGCTACGTCCTGGTGGACGTCGCCGGAACCGTCTTTGTGTGGACGCCGAGGTGGGTCTCCAGCGCCCGCGCCCCGGACGGCGTGACCTTGACCGCCCGCTCCGTCCCGATCCGCACACACCACCCCGCGTCCAGCGCGTGACGGCACAGCGCCGCGCCCGCGACCCCCGCGAGGTGCGGCTTGCGTTCCGTCCAGTCGAGGCAGGCGCGGGCCAGCGGGCGCCGGCCTGCGCGATCCAGGCCGATGCCCAACTCCCCGAACCAGCCGATCCCTTCGTCGGTCAGCGCGAACCCCGCGTCCTGCCGCAGCAGCCCGCGCTCCGTCATCGCCTCGGTGATCGTGATCCCCAAGTGGCCCGCGAGGTGGTCGTAACAGGTGCGGCCCCGCGCCATCGCCCCGCTCGCGCTGGACTCCCGCAGTGTGCGGGGCGGCCTGGGCGCAGCCCCGCCCGGCGTCACGTACGCGGTCAGGTCCTCGATCAGCTGAGCCACCGGTGCGTCGGCCAGGCGTACGTAGCGGTGGCGGCCCTGCCGTTCCTCGGCGAGAAGGCCGCCCGCGACCAGTTTCCCCAGGTGCTCGCTCAGCGTGGACGCGGCTACCCCCGCGTGCCGTGCCAGCTCGCCCGCGGTCCAGGCCCGGCCGTCGAGCAGCGCGAGCAGGCAGGCGGCGCGCGTCTCGTCGGCGATGAGCCCGGCGAGCGCGGCGAGGCGGGAGGTGGCGGGATCCGTCATGGCTCCAGGATGCGCCGGGAACCGTTCGGTGCGCGCCGAACGGTCGTCCGGTGAGTCATGGCCATCGCCCAGTGGGCCCCGCCGTCATCCGGTGGGTCCCCGCCGTCATCCAGTGGGCGCCGCCACCTGTGTGAACTGGAGCGCCAGGCCGTCGAGCAGCGCCCGCAGGCCCGTCTCGAAGGCCCGCTCGTCGATCTCCTGCTGACGCTCGGCCAGGAGGTGGGCCTGGCCGAGGTGCGGATAGTCGGCCGGGTCGTACGCGGTCTCGTCGTCGACGAAGCCGCCGGCGAAGGAGCCGAGCGCCGAGCCCATGATGAAGTACCGCATCAGCGCGCCGATCGACGTGGCCTGCGCGGCGGGCCAGCCCGCGTCGACCATGGCTCCGAACACCGCGTCCGCGAGCCGCAGTCCGGCCGGACGGCGGCCGGGCCCCGATGCGAGCACCGGAACGATGTTGGGGTGCAGGGTGAGCGCCGCGCGGTAGGAGACGGCCCAGTCGTGCAGCGCCGTCCGCCAATCGCGCTCGTCGGCGGCCTCGAACATCGACAGGTCGACCTGCGCGCTCACCGAGTCCGCGACCGCCTCCAGGATCTCGTCCTTCGTGCGGAAGTGGTTGTAGAGCGAGGGTCCGCTGACCCCGAGCTCGGCGGCGAGGCGCCGCGTCGAGACGGCGGCGAGGCCCTCGGAGTCCACGAGCGCGCGCGCCGTCTCGACGATGCGTTCTCTGCTGAGGAGGGGCTTGCGCGGTCGGGCCATGCGGCACATAGTAGGGCTGCCGCAGTAAACTAGCAGTGCTAATTTAAATCCGATCCGAAGACCGATCCGAAGACCGATCCGAAGACCGATCCGAAGACCGATCCGAAGACCGGTCCGAAGAGTCGACCCGAAGACCCGAAGAGGTGCCACGCGATGAATCTGGAGCTCAGCGAGGAGCAGACCGCCGTCCGGCAGCTGGCCAAGGACTTCGTGGCCCGCGAGATCGCCCCGCACGTCATCGAGTGGGACCGGGCCGAGAGCGTGGACAGGGCCGTCGTGAAGAAGCTCGGCGAGGTCGGCTTCCTCGGGCTCACCATCGACGAGGAGTACGGCGGCTCGGGCGGCGACCACCTCGCCTACTGCCTGGTGACCGAGGAGCTGGGGCGCGGTGACTCGTCCGTGCGCGGCATCGTGTCGGTCTCGCTGGGCCTCGTGGCCAAGACCATCGCGTACTGGGGCAGCGAGGAGCAGAAGCGGCAGTGGCTGCCGGGGCTCACCTCGGGGGAGCTCGTCGGCTGCTTCGGGCTCACCGAGCCGGGCACGGGCTCCGACGCCGGGAACCTCTCGACGAAGGCCGTGCGCGACGGCGATGACTACATCGTCAACGGCTCCAAGATGTTCATCACGAACGGCACGTGGGCCGACGTGGTACTGCTCTTCGCCCGCACGAACGACACCCCCGGACACAAGGGCGTCTCCGCCTTCCTCGTGCCCACCGACACCCCCGGCCTGAGCCGCCGCACCATCCACGGCAAGCTCGGTCTGCGTGGCCAGGCCACCGCCGAGCTGGTCCTCGAGGACGTCCGCGTCCCGGCGTCGGCCATGATGGCGCCCGAGGGCAAGGGCTTCTCGGTCGCCATGTCGGCCCTCGCCAAGGGGCGGATGTCGGTCGCCGCCGGGTGCGTGGGCATCGCCCAGGCCGCCCTCGACGCGGCGGTGACATACGCGACCGAGCGCGAGCAGTTCGGCAAGGCCATCGCGGGGCACCAGCTGGTCCAGGAGCTGATCAGCGACATCGCGGTGGACGTGGACGCGGCGCGCCTGCTGACCTGGCGGGTCGCCGACCTCATCGACCGCGGGCAGCCCTTCACCACGGAGTCCTCCAAGGCCAAGCTGTTCGCCTCCGAGGCCGCGGTGCGCGCCGCCAACAACGCGCTCCAGGTCTTCGGGGGCTACGGCTACATCGACGAGTACCCCGCGGGCAAGCTGCTGCGCGACGCGCGCGTGATGACGCTCTACGAAGGCACGAGCCAGATCCAGAAGCTGGTCATCGGACGGGCGCTGACCGGAGTCTGGGCGTTCTGAGCAGGCCATGACCTGAGTACGGGAGCTGAGTACGGGGGCGGATGTGGCGGGCCCGCTCACGGGCGATGCTCGGACCATGAGTGAGACACCGGTCAAGCAGCAGAGCACCACCGCCTACTACGGTCAGGCGGTCGCGTCGTTCGCCGTGGCGCTCGGCGCGACGGCGATCGGCATCTACAGCCTCGACGTCAGCGGCTGGATCCGCGCCTTCCTCGCCATTTCCGTCCTGTACCTGACGACGTCCGCGTTCACCCTCGCCAAGGTGGTCCGGGACAAGCAGGAGGCCGGCCAGCTCGTCAGCCGCGTCGACCAGGCCCGCCTGGAGAAGATCCTCGCCGAACACGACCCGTTCAAGCCGGTGGCCTGACCGCGTCCTAAGCGCTTGCTCACCGTCAGGGGTATGGTGTCCCTCCCGACCGGCGGAAGGAGTGGGCGATGAGCACGGCGGAGCAGACCGAGGGCGAGGACCTGCCATGGGGCGAGGTCACGCCTGATGCGGCGCGGCGGCTGCTGATCGCCGCTGTCGAGGCCTTCGCCGAGCGTGGATACCACGCGACGACGACCCGGGACATCGCGGGCCGTGCCGGCATGAGCCCGGCGGCGCTCTACATCCACTACAAGACCAAGGAAGAGCTGCTCCACCGCATCAGCCGGATCGGCCACGACAAGGCCCTGCGCGTCCTGCGCACCGCGGCCGACGGTCCGGGCAGCGCGGCGGAGCGGCTCGCGGACGCCGTACGCTCCTTCGTCCGCTGGCACGCCGACCACCACACCACCGCACGCGTGGTCCAGTACGAGCTGGACGCGCTCGGCGAGGAGCACCGCACGGAGATCGTCGCGCTGCGACGCCAGTCGGACGCGGCCGTGCGGGACATGATCAACGACGGGGTGCGGGACGGGGAGTTCGACGTCCCCGACGTGCCGGGCACCACGCTGGCCGTGCTCTCGCTCTGCATCGACGTGGCCCGCTGGTTCAACGTCGCGGGCACCCGGACGCCCGACGAGGTCGGCGCGCTCTACGCCGACCTCGTGCTGCGGATGGTCGGAGCCCAGGAGCGGGTCTCCTGAGCTCCGAGGCTGCCGGGCGCTCTCGTACGTAGTCCCGGGCGCTCTCAGAAGTAGTAGCGGGAGACCGACTCCGCGACGCAGGCGGGCTTCTCGCTGCCCTCGCGCTCGACGGTGACCACGGCGGTCACCTGCACGCCGCCGTCCTTGGTCTGCTCGACCTCCTTGAGCACGGCGGTGGCCCGCACCCGGGAGCCGGAGGGCACCGGCGAGGGGAAACGGACCTTGTTGGTGCCGTAGTTGACACCCATCTTCATGCCTTCGACCCGCATGACCTGCGGCACCAGGCTCGGCAGCAGCGACAGGGTCAGATAGCCGTGCGCGATGGTCGTCTTGAAGGGGCCCTGTGCCGCCTTCTCCGCGTCCACGTGGATCCACTGGTGGTCGCCCGTCGCGTCGGCGAACAGGTCGATCCGCTTCTGGTCGACCTCCAGCCAGTCGCTGTGTCCCAGCTGCTCGCCGACCCCGGCACGCAGGTCGTCGGGCGACGCGAAGATCCTCGGCTCTGCCATGTCCCTGGCCTCCTCAAAGTATTCGAACTAAGCGCTTGCTCAGCATGCGGTGTGCGTCGACGTGTGTCAACGGACCGAGCGCTTGGCCGACGGACCAGCCATTAGGGTTGGAGGGGTGCCCCAGATCCCAGAGAAGATCCACGAGCTCACGGTCGGCCAGCTCTCGGCGCGCAGCGGCGCGGCCGTGTCCGCCCTGCACTTCTACGAGTCCAAGGGCCTGATCACCAGCCGCCGCACGTCGGGCAACCAGCGCCGCTACCACCGTGACGCGCTGCGCCGTGTCGCCTTCGTGCGCGCCGCACAGCGCGTCGGCATCCCGCTCGCCACGATCCGCGAGGCGCTGGACTCGCTTCCCGAGGAGCGCACCCCCACCCGCGAGGACTGGGCGCGCCTCTCGGAGACCTGGCGCTCGGAACTGGACGAGCGCATCAACCAGTTGGGCCGACTGCGCGACCACCTCACCGACTGCATCGGCTGCGGCTGTCTCTCCCTGGAGACGTGCGTGCTCTCCAACCCGGACGACATCTTCGGCGAACGCCTCACCGGCTCCCGTCTGTTGGTGGAGCGCCGACCCCGGTCGTGACCTCGGGCGGCTCTTTCGGCCCCAAGTGCCGGAAGGCCGCGCTCAGGATCACCGCGGCCAGCGCGCCCGCGGCCACTCCGCTGCCGAAGATGGTGTGCGCCCAGGAGGGCAGCGGCGCGTACAGGTCGGGTGTCATCACCGGCAGCAGCCCCACGACCAGCGCGAGGGCGACCACCACGCTGTCGGTGCCGTGCGTGAGGTCGACCCGGGACAGCATGCTGAAGCCGAGGACCGCGATCACCGCGTAGATCACCAGGCCCGCGGCGCCGACCACCGGCTCGGGGATGGCGGCGAGCAGCCGCGTCAGCGGGGTGAGCAGGCCGCAGACGATGAGCAGCACGCCCGCGCCCGCGGTGACGAACCGGCTGCGTACACGCGTCAGTTGGACGATGCCGATGTTCTCGGCGCTGGTCACCATCAGCGACGTGCCGAAGACACCGGCGCCCAGCGAGACGAGGGCGTCGGCGCGGGCGATGCGCGGTACGTCCCGGCCCGCGTCCGGGGTGCGGCCGACGGCCTCGCTGTTGAGCACCGTCTGGCCGGTGGCCTCGGCGAGCGACGCGAGTGCGAAGACCAGGAGTGGGATCGCGGCGAGCAGGTCGAAGTGCGGGGCGCCGTAGGGGAAGGGGTCCGGCAGCGCGAACGCGGCGCCGGACGCGAGGTGGATGTCCGTGCCGAGCAGGAGCGCGATGGCCGTTCCGCCGACGAGACCGAGGAGCACCGCCATCTGCCGCCATACGCCGCGCAGTACGAGGAAGAGGACCGCGATGACGCCGAGCGTCGCGAAGCCGGGGCCGGGGCCCGACGCCACCATCGGGGCGGTCACCTTGATCATGTTGATGCCGATCAGGACGACCGTCGTGCCCATCACGAGCGGCGGGAAGAGGCGCACGATCCGTCCGTAGAAGGGCAGTACGCAGATGAGGAAAGCCGCGGCGATGAGTACGGAACCGGACGCCGTCGCGGCCCCGTACTCCTTGCCGATCTGCAGGAAGATCGCTACCGCGGCCCCGCCCGGCAGCATCAGGAACGGCAGCCGGGCGCCGACGCGCAGCGCCCGGACCCCGAGGGACTGGAGCAGGGCTCCGATGCCGCACAGCACCAGCGTGGCGCTGAGCAGCGAGGCCGTCTGACCGGCGGTCAGACGCAGCGTCGTGCCGATCAGGATCACCGAGGAGACGGGCGCCGCGATCCCGGCGAGCAGATGCTGGAGGGCGAGCGGCGCGAGGCGTGGGAGCGGCAGGCGCTCGTCGACGGCGGCCACCACGGGCTCAGCCCTCCGCTGGTGCGGGAGTCGGGTCGTGGTCGAGCCAGGGCAGTTCGGAGGGGGCGTAACGGTAGGCGCGGAAGACGGCGTTGGGCTCGGAGGGGAAGAGTTTGCGGACCTCTTCCTCCTCATAGCCGCCGAAGAACGGCACGACGTACTCCCAGCACAGATAGCCGTCCGCGGTGACCTCGAAGAGGCGGCCCGCGGGGGAGTCGGTGACGAGGGTGTTGCCGTTCGGGAGGCGCTGGGCGCTGCCCATGAACGGCGCGAAGAAGGACTCCCGGGCCGGGTCGTGGTACTCCCAGACGACCTTGCCGCCGGCCCGCTCGATCTCGACGACCCGGCTGAACGGCACGTCCCAGTGCGGCCGGAAGACGCCGTTGTCGAAGACGAGGAAGTTGCCGTTCGGCAGCTCGGTGGGGCAGTGCTGCTGGGAGACGACGCCGGGCTCGGAGCGCCAGATGATGTCGCCGGTCTCGCGGGATATGACGACGACGGCGGAGACCGAGCGGAAGCTGGCGAGGATGTTGCCGTCGCCCGTCGGCAGGACGCTGTTGATCAGGGGGTAGTGCTCGCGGGCGTAGTCGGGGTGGAGGGGGAAGTCCGCGCGGCCGAGGTGCTCGGAGACCTTCCACTCCCAGGTGGTGTTCCCGTCGGCGTCCACCTCGACGATGGTGTCGGCCCAGATGGTGCCGTCGGCGGCCTCGGATCCGGGTACGCCGCCTTGTACGGCTGCGGCGTCGGCGCCGGTCAGGGGTTCGAGGGCGGTGTAGAGGAGGCGGCCGTCGCCGTAGTGGTGGGCGTCGTGGTGCTGGAGGCGGTCGCGGTGCTCGCGCAGGACCGTGCCGTCCGGGGCGATCTCCTGCATGATGCCGCCGCGGTACTTGTGCCACATGGGGAAGAGGGCGGGCTCGTCCGGCAGCACGCCGTTGTAGGCGAGGTTTCCGTTCGGCAGGATCCGCGCGTGGCGTCCAGGGCGGTGCGGGAGGTTCCACTGGTGGGCGATCTCGCCGCGGGCGTCGATGAGGTAGACCTCGCCGGTGCCGGTGAGCGGTGCGAAGAGGGTGTAGCCGCTGTAACTGGCGTCCTCGTCCAGGGCCATCAGGCCGGTGCCTCGGCGGCGGCGCTGGTTCTGGTCCACGCGGGTCATGGAAGTCCCGTCCTCTCGGTCCGGTTCACTCATGGGCAGTCACTTTCACTTAACTTTCTTAAGTGGTGCCGAAGAGATTAACCCCACGGATAGGCTGAGCGACATGGGTACGAGTGATGAAAGTGCGGCGGGCGTCCCGCGGGTCGGTCCCGGCATCCGCAGGCTCCGCCGAGCCCTTGACCTGACGCTGGCGGACGTGGCGGCGCGGGCCGGGGTCTCGGCGCCCTTCCTCAGCCAGGTGGAGAACGGCCGCTCCCGGCCCAGCGTGGGTTCCTTGCAGCGCATCGCCGATGCCCTGGACACGACGGCGGTCCAGCTCCTGGCCTCGGCTGATCCGCCGAGGCCGGTGGATGTGGTGCGGGGCGACTCGGCTTCGGTGAGTGAGGGCGGGGGCGATGGCGGGGGTGGTGGCGGTGGCGAGGCCCGGATGCGGCCGCTGGTCCGGGGCCACCAGCGGCTGCACGCACTGGAGTTCACCGGGGAGCACGACTGGGGCCGGGAGTACCGTCACCGCAACGACGAGATCCTGTACGTGGCGGACGGCTCGGCGGAGGTGGAGGCGGACGGCTCCACGTACCGCTTGGACCGCGGGGACACGCTGTATTGCGCGGCAGAACTACCGCACCGCTGGCGCCCGTTGGAGGCGGGGACGCGGGTGCTGGTGGTGGGGATCGCGGACGGGGTGACGGTGACGGACGAGAGCGGACGCTGAGGCGGTGCGGGGCGGGGCGATGCGGTGCGGCTTCGCCGTGGCTGAGGCGGTGCGGTGCGGCTTCGCCGTGGCTGAGGATGGGCGGTGCGGTGCGGCTTCGCCGTGGCTGAGGCGATGCGGTGCGGCTTCGCCGTGGCTGAGGCGGTGCGGTGCGGCTTCGCCGAGGCTGAGGCTGGGCGGTGCGGGTTCGTCTTGGGGGCGGGGCCGTGTCGGTATGTCCGTTCTCGCTGTCGTCCGGTGGCCGTGGGGTTTCTTCGGCACCGGAGTGTCGCGAGCCGTGCTCCGGGCGGACATACCGGCACGTCCCCTCACGTCACGCTGCCGACTGCGGGCCGCCGCCCCACCCCTTCCGGCAATCGGGAGGGTGAGGCTGCACCCCGCAGAGGGCTACTCGTACTCCGTGCCGCCCTTTCGCGTCAGGTACGCGGGGCTGACCGCCTTCGCTATCGCGCGGCCCCCCGTCACGGGGGAGTACCGCTCGGCAGCGGGGCGGATCACTACGCCCTCGCGCAGATGCAGGGCGCGGCCCGACACGGTCTCCCGGCCCATGGCCACCTCCAGGACGCGGGCCGCGTCGTACGGGCCCTCGTACAGGCGCGGGACCAGGGGGAGTTCGCCGGCGAGCAGAGCCGCTGCGGGGTCCAGCCAGCGGATCTCGCCGTCGATCTCCGCGCTCACGTCGAAGACCGCGTAACCGAGGCTCTCGCGGCGCCCGTCCGCCCCGTACGTCAGATCCTGGACCCCCGCTCCGAACACCTCCCCGAAGACGCCGACCCGACGCGCACCGAGCCGCTCCGCAAGCGCGGCGGCCACCTCCGCGACCCCGTGGCCGTGGACCGCGCGCCAGTAGAGGTTCCGCGGATCCTCCTTCAGGGCGAGGGACTTGGAGCCGAAGCCCTTCGAGGAGACGTACACCCTGCCCCCGGCCACGTACGTCAGGAGGCAAGCCGAACCGTGCAGCTTCTCCGTGACCACCACCGGCTCCCCGGGCGCGAAGATGTCCGGGTAGCGCTGCACGTTCTCGATGTCGACCCACGGCAGCAGATCGGACGCGGCCTCGACCTCGCCGTTCATGGTGGGCGGGATCGGCGGCACCCACTTCACGACGCCCAACCGCTCCGCGAAGTCCGTGCCCTCCGCCGCGGCCCGCGCCAGGTCGACCTCCGCGAGCGCACGCGGCCGGCACACGATGCCCTGTGACAGCTCGCCCCGCAGCCGTACCGCCTTGACCCGGTCCGACCTGCCGCCCGCGAGCCGCCCGGTGAGCCCCAACTCCTCGATCAGGTCCGCCGGAAGCACGGACTGCTCGGGGATGTAGAGGGCCGTGTCGCCGGTGCGATACGCGCCCTTCGCGACGACGGCGCGGTACAGGCCCACCTGGGCCAGTTCGAGGGCGTCGGCGTTGGGATGCTCGTGGATGGTCAGCACTTCGGCGGTGACGCGCAGCGTCGACATGGAACGGGCTCCTAGGTTCTGCGTGCTGCTGGGTGAGTACGCATGTGTAGGTCGGTCATCCCTGCCAACTGTGCCCACCGCAAAGCGTTGGAGCGATCGAATATGCGACTGCTAGCGTCCACCGATGGCCGCCACACCCCGCCTCGCCGCCGCACTCGACCGCATCCGCACCGTCTTCGGCGGCATGACCGCCGCCGCGGGCGAGACAGGCTGCACCCATTGCTACGCGGAGCGGGACATCGCACTGCTGCGCCGTCCGGACGCACCGCTACCGGACGACCTGCTGCGCATGTTCGCGCACGAAGTGCCAAGCCACTTCGACGACCACCCGGCCGTGATCCGCCGCCTGCTGCCGCAGTTCTCCAGGTGGCTCGCCACGGGCGGCCCCGGTGAAGGGCTCGGATACTCCGCCTGCGGTCTCGGCCGTGCGGGGTGGCCCGACTGGCCGTCGGAACAGGCAGCTGCCGTACGGGAGTTCATCGACGCCTGGTGGGACGACTTCCTGTGCCAGGGCTGCCAGGGCACCTCTCCGTACGACATCACGGACGTCTTCGCCTACTGCGCCGACATGGGCGGCACCATCACGCCACTCCTCACCCGCTGGGCCGTGGGCGGGACCGGCGACGAGGAACTCGCCCGAGCCTGTGACACGTGGGTGGACGACTTGCTGGGCGACGACGCCGGAAGCGCCATCCCGTGGTGGACGGGGACCGGCGACGAGCCCGTCCGCGAGCTGCAGTCGTGGCTCGCCGAGCACGCGCCGCCCCGCCTGCGTGTCGTCGGCGCGGACCCGGACCTCGTCACCCGGATCGAGTTGCTCGCCCTGCCCCACGACGACCGCTGGGCCCACCCCTACTGGGACGGCGTGCTGAGCACGGAGAGTGCCGTCGACACCAACTGAGCGTTCGACGCGACCCGTTCACCGTCCGGCAGGACCAGCGTGTCCTCCAGGCCGATGCGGGTCGCCAGACCCAGGCGTCCCGCCAGGCGCAGCACCGGCCACGTGCCGCCCTCCTCGCCGTGCAGCAGGACGGGGCGGCCGTGTGCCGCGCCGATCGCGGCCAGGAGGGCGCGGGCCGAGTCGCGGGCCGTGGCGGGGTCGGGGTCCGTCACCTCCGCGAGGACCCGCAGGACGCGCGGGCCGAGCGCCGACATCCTGAAGTGTTCGGCGCCGTCCGTGCCGGACCAGATGCCCGCCTCCACGCCCACACCCCGGTCCAGGAGCGCCTCGGCCACCGCCTCCGCGCCCGGCTCGTGCCAGTTGACCGAGGCGTGGTCGGGCAGCACCGTCCACGCGCGGATGTCCGCCACCCGCTGGGCGGGGTCCGGTTCGGCCCAGGAGCCCGTGGTCACCCCGACGGGCACGGAGGTCACGGAACGGACCGCTTCCAGCGTGGCCGCAACCGCGCGCGGCGCCAAGGTGTCTTGCCCACAAGGGGACTTGGGGTGAACATGAACATCCCGCGCGCCGGCCGCGACGGCATCCGCCACGGACTCGGCGATCGCCCCGGGCGACAACGGGATCAGTGCTCCATCGCCCGCGCCGCGGGCGCCGTTCAGACATACCTGCATCAGCACAGGACAGCACAGACGACGACACACAGGGGGAAGGCCGATGGGAATCGCCATTTGCTCGTTGCTGTGGAGCGCCGCGCACACGGGAGCACAGAAGATCACGTACGACAGCGACGGCTACCACCTCGTGCGCTTTCCGTACGCCGACGCCGAGGAGTCGTACGACCCCTGGCACATGCACGACCCGAGCAAGGGGGGCACCACCCCGTCGAAGTTCCCTGACGCCAGGTCAGGGCTCATCTGGCCGAGCCACGACGGATGGGGCACCCTGTCGGCGTTGATCTACTGGGAGCCGGACGGCCGGCCCACCGAGTACCGCGCCCGCTACGTGCGCGATCCGCTCGGCGGTTCCACCGGGTACGACTCGACCGCCACCACCGACTGGGTTCCCACCAGAGGCGGGCAGTACCGGACGCACGTGTGGCAGATGTTCGTCCACCCGCAGACACCGGTCGGCCTGAAGATTTCGGCGCGCGGACCGGGCGACGTGAAGATCGCCGCGCCGCTCATGTTCGCCGAGTTCAAGCTGGCCATACAGACGGACGTGGCGACGCCCTAGCCGCCGTGCGCCCGGACCTCACTCGAGGACAGGCCGTCATGCCGAGACCAGCGGGCGTTCCCACCGCTCCCGCCGCGCCCGCGCCATCGCGGCGGGCGTGAGCACCGGGGCCGGCACCACGATTCCGCAGCCCGTGCAGACGGCACCCGAAGAGGGCTCGTGCGCCAGGCCGTAGGTCCACATGAGGTCGGTCCTCGCGCACACCGGGCAGACCGTGCCCGGCTCCCGCTCGAGCGCCGCGATCAGGCGGCGCAGCACCTCGGCGAGTGGTTCGGACGGGTGGACGCCGGGGTCGTCGCACCAGGCGACCCCACACCCTCCCCAGGTGCAGCGGTGCCAGTCGTCCACGCTGCCTGGGCTGCGGAGCCCGTCGTGCTTCTCCTTGCGGCGGCGCTCCGCGAAGCCCTCCTCGTAGGCGAGCCAGACGGCCCGCGCCGCTTCCAGTTCATCGAGCGCGGCCACGAGCCGCGCCGGGTCGGGTGACCTGTCCTCGGGGCCGAAGCCCGCTCGGGAGCACAGATGGTCCCAGGTCGCCCGGTGGCCGTAGGGGGCGAACCTCTCCAGGCATTTGCGCAGCGAGTACCGTCGCAGTGCCAAATCGCTCAGCGGATCACGCACCTGTCTCGCGAGACTCCGGAATCCGGCCATCGCCCTGCACCTCCGTCGCACGTTCTCGGACGTTGCCGAGTAGACGTATCGACACGCGATTCGGCTCCCTTGTGGCCGATCGGATTTCAGATGGATGTCATCAGGGCCGTGATGAACCGCCGTGAGCTGTGAAGATGTGGCCATTTTGGAAAGGCGAAGCATGTTCATCTTCCGGGTTCGGCAACTCGCCAGTAACCTCCGCCCCAACTCCCTCCCACAGGAGCACAAGCGGAGCCCAGAGGAGCACCCATGCGACGACGCATCGTCCGGCTCAGAACCCTCACCGCCACCGCGGCACTCGCGCTCGCCGCGGGCCTCCTCTCGCCGCAGCCGGGGACGGCCGCCGCCGACGAGCCGCCACCGGCCACCGACTACTGCGAGGGGCAGTGCGCGGACGTCCTGCCGCCCGGCGCGAACGGCAACGCCACCCTCGCCGAGATACTCAGCCACCGTGTCCTGGGCACGCAACCCGCCCATGCGAACGACCAGTTGGGGCCGTACGACGCCCTCTCCTCGGGCTATCCGTCCCTCACCGACGACAAGCTGACGGAGTTCTTCAACGACGCGTCCTTCGGCGTCCGCGAGGGCCAGGTCGCCTCCGTCACCAAGCCGCGCGACGACGTGACGATCACCCGTGACAAGAAGTACGGGATCCCGCACATCAAGGGCAGCACGCGCTACGGCACCGAGTTCGGCGCGGGCTTCGCCGCCGGGCAGGACCGGCTCTGGCTCATCGACCTGTTCCGGCACATCGGCCGCGGCGAACTGACCTCGTTCGCGGGCGGCGCGCTCGCCAACCAGGGCCTGGAGCAGCAGTTCTGGCCGATGGCCCCGTACACCGAGAAGGACCTGGAGAAGCAGGTCGAGTACGGCAAGGCGCAGGGCGAGCGAGGCAAGCAGGCCTTCGAGGACGCCCAGGCGTACGTCGACGGGCTCAACGCCTACCGGAAGAAGTCGAAGAACGGCCGCTACTTCCCCGGCGAGTACGTCCTCACCGGCAAGATCGACGCGATCACCAACATCGGCGAGATCGAACCCTTCAAGGTCACCGACATGATCGCGCTCGCTTCCGTGGTCGGCGGTCTCTTCGGCAATGGCGGCGGAGGAGAGGTCGAGTCGGCACTCTCCCTCCTCAAGTCCCAGGAGAAGTACGGCGTCGAGAAGGGCACGAAGGTCTGGGAGTCCTTCCGCGCCCGCAACGACCCCGAGGCCGTGCGGACCATCCACGACGGCACGAGCTTCCCCTACGCGGGCAAGCCGGAGAACGCGCGCGGCACCGCGATGCCCGACCCCGGCTCGGTCGAGCGCGAACAACTCGTCTACGACCGGGAGGGCGGCGCCAAGAACACGGCCAAGGCGGCCAAGGACCCGGTGAAGGCGCCCAAGAAGCTCGAACCGCTCCAGGGGATGTACGACGACGGGGTGCTGCCCGCCGACCTGTTCAAGCGGGACGGCCAGAAGAAGGGCATGTCGAACGCCCTCCTCGTCTCCGGGAAGCACACCGCCGGCGGCAACCCGGTCGCCGTCTTCGGCCCGCAGACCGGCTACTTCGCCCCCCAGCTCCTGATGCAGCAGGAGCTGCAGGGCCCCGGCATCAGCGCGCGCGGCGTCTCCTTCGCGGGTGTCGGCATGTACGTCCAGCTGGGGCGCGGCCAGGACTACGCCTGGTCGGCCACCTCCGCCGGGCAGGACATCACGGACACGTACGCCGTCGAGCTCTGCGAACCGGGCGGCGGCGCCCCCACGAAGCAGTCCACCCACTACCGCCACCACGGCACCTGCATCCCCATGGAGAAGCTGGAGCGCAAGAACGCCTGGAAGCCGACCCTCGCCGACTCCACGCCCGCGGGCTCCTACCGCATGCAGGTGTTCCGCACGAAGTACGGCATCGTGACGCACCGCGCCGACGTCGAGGGCAAGCCCGTCGCGTACGTCTCACTGCGCTCCACCTACCGCCACGAGGCCGACTCGATCGTCGGCTTCCAGATGCTCAACGACCCGACGTACGTCAAGGACGCCGCGTCGTTCATGAAGGCCGCCCAGAACATCAGCTACGCCTTCAACTGGTTCTACGCCGACTCGCGCGACACGGCGTACTACAACAGCGGGGCCAACCCGCAGCGCGCCAAGGACATCGACCCCGCCCTGCCCGTCAAGGGTGAACAGGCCTATGAATGGAAGGACTTCGACCCGGAGAACAACACCTCGGCACAGACCCCGCCGGCCGAGCACCCGCAGTCCGTCAACCAGGACTACTACATCTCCTGGAACAACAAGCAGGCCAAGGACTTCACTTCGGCGGGCTTCGGCATCAGCGCCGTGCACCGCGGTGACCTGCTCGACGGGAGGGTGAAGAAGCTCACCGAGGAGGGCGGCGTCACGCGGGCCTCGCTGACCCGGGCGATGTCCGAGGCCGCGGTCACCGACCTGCGCGGCGAACAGGTGCTGCCCGAACTGTTGAAGGTGGCGCGGAGCAAGCCCGTCACCGATCCCCGACAGGCCAAGGCGCTCGAGCAGTTGGAGGCGTGGCGCAAGGCCGGTGCGCAGCGCAATCAGACGGCGGCGGGCTCCAGGACATACGCGCACCCCGACGCCGTACGCATCATGGACGCCTGGTGGCCGCTCCTGATCGAGGCCCAGTTCAAGCCGGGCCTGGGCAAGGGGCTGTACGAGGCGCTGACGTCGCAGCTCGGCACCGACGAGTCGCCGTCCGCCGGGCACGGCCCGACCGGGGCGCACGCCGGATCGGCCTTCCAGTACGGCTGGTGGGGCTACGCGGACAAGGATCTGCGGGCCGTGCTCGGGCAGCCCGTGGAGGGCGAGTTGGGCGACGCGTACTGCGGCGAGGGGAAGCTGGACGCCTGCCGTGACGTGCTCCTCGCCACGCTGACGCAGGCCGTCGCCAAGCCCGCGACCGAGGTCTATCCCGGCGACGACAGCTGCAAGCCCGGCGAGCAGTGGTGCGCGGACTCCATCATCCACCGGGCGCTCGGCGGCATCACGCACGGGCCGATCCAGTGGCAGAACCGGCCCACGTACCAGCAGGTCGTCGAGTTCCCCAAGCACCGTTAGGGGCACCGGAGTCAGGCCAGGGCGATCCGCCCCGCGGCGAACACGACACGCGCCAGTTCCTCGTGGCAGATGTCGCTGTGTGCGCCGGCGGGCGGACCGCCGCGCCGCACCACCGGCGCCGCGTCCACACTCACGCAGCCCTTGGCGGGGATCGCCCGGCCCAGCTTGATCCGCTTGGCACCCTCCACCGCCCGGATGCCGTCGTACCCGATGGCGCCCCAGCGCTCCCAGAGGCCGAGGAAGGTCGAGGAGTCCCCGGCGATCTTCGACGCCAGGGGGTAGAGCTTGCCCAGGGCGTCGTCGTGGCGGGAGTAGCAGGACACCAGCGGGCCGTCGATCCGCCGCTGTACTCCGCTGAGGGCGCCGCCGCGCGAGGGAGCGTGCGGCAGGCGCTTGGAGAACGCGTAGTGCGAGAAGGCGCCTTGGAGCAGTGTCGTGGACTTCACGCTGCGCACCGAGGCCGGCATCCCGCGCAGCGCGTACGAAACGAGCCGCGCGCCGAAGCTGTGCCCGATGAGGTGCACGCGTACGTTCGGGGCCTCGCGGGCGAGCAGCCCGATCGTGGGACCGAGGCCCAGCTGGCCCACGGAGCCCGCCCGGCGTTTCATCGCGTAGTAGCTGGCCTGGCGCAGGAGTTCGTGCGCCCCGTTCCAGAGCCGGTCCCGCAGGCTGCCGAAGAGCTCCTGCTGCCCGGTGGTCTCCATCGCCGCGGCGAACACCTGGCACACCTCGACCGCGTCGTCGGTGAGCATGGCGGGCAGGCCCGTCCAGGTGTCGTCGGCGAAGCGCCAGGCGGCGCTGTTCTGGTGCACGGCGACCAGATTGCGGATGAGGCGTCCGTACTCGTAGAGGCGTGAGGGCACCTCGGAGCGATCCGCCAACAGCGCGCCGATGCGCAGAAGTTCGTCGTCGTGGCCGGGGAACGTTTGCGCCAGGAGGAGTCGGGTCGGCTCGTCGAGCAGGGGCCCCGCACCCGGTATCGGACCATGCCCGGTGGCGGCGACGGAGGGCTCGAAGTCCGGGATCGGCTCGTCGGGGAAGCGGATGGCGGGCCAGAGCACGCCCACGTATCCCAGGCGTACGCCCGGACCCGCGAGGTCCCTGCACGGAGCGAAGAACCGCCGGTAGAGGTCGGTCGCCATGTCTTGGTCGTTGTTCCAGCCGTGTGCGAGGACGAGGAGATCGGTGACGCCTTCGTCGGCCACCTCGGCGAGGAGGTGGTCGCGCTGCGTGGTGTCGACGTCCCCGTCGGCGTCGAAGGTCAGTTCCCAGTAGGGCTCCACGCGGCCCATCGTCCTGCGGCCCCGGTGTACTGACCAGATGTCCCGCAGTACGCGTCGGCACAGAAATACGCATGGGGACAGACGCCCACCCCCGGCGACACCTGCCCCCATGCGGTCCGTGCGCCGTCGGTCAGCCGACGGCCTTCCGTTCCCGCGCGAAGCGGTTGACGGGCGGAAGCCAGCACAGCACGATCGCGGCGACGGCCGTGAGGAGCGAGAGAAGACTCAGCACGACGACGGAGTCGGGTTCGTGGTCCCCGAGGATCAGGAAGTGCGGGAACAGGGCGACGACGGCCGAGACGGTGATGAGCACCCGGGCCCAGACCGCCGCGCCCTTGCGGGCGGCGAGGGCGAATATCAGCAGGCAGAGCGCGGTGAACACCGCGAATCCCGCCCGAGCGGCGAGTGTGCCTGCCCGGTCGCTGATCAACTCGTCCCAGAGGGGCCCGGACAGGGCCTTGATGTCCGCCGCCGAGGTTCCGGAGGGCAGTCCGACGACGTCCGGGTGGTCCTGGATCACGTCGTTGATGTTGTCCTCGGCCATGTCGTCGCCGCCGGCGAAGACGAGGGCCGCGCCGATGAGTGCGGCGACCGCGGAGAGGACCGAGGCCCACACCAGAGCGGTGAGGGTGCCGGGTCGCCTGACCGCGCGTCTCGTGGGGCCCGTGGGGTGGGGGCCCGCCTGCACGGGTGCGGCCTGGTAATGGCTCACGAGCGTAAGTCTCCTTGCAGAGATGGTGGGTTGATCGGGATTGGCTCGACCATTCCACGGGTACCGGGAACGCATCCAGCTTTTTCTGGAAGAAATCGCCAGATAATTTTCGCTGTTCTCCGGATCAGTTTCTGCGGCAGTTTCCGCGACGGCTATGCTCCATTGCCGTAAATGCAAAGGGAGTCGGAGAGCGAGTAGCCGAACATGGCCTTATCCGGTCCGCAGCAGTACCCCACGGAGCTGCTGGACACCACGATGGATCAATTGCGTACGCTGCTCTCGGTGCACGAGACGGGCACGGCGCTCGCCGCTGCCCGCAGGCTCGGGCGCGAGCAGTCCAGCGTGCAGAAGCAGCTGGACACGATGAACCGCACGTTCGGCGCACTGTGCGGAGAAGCTCTCGTCCTCAAGCGGGGGCGCGGCAAGGACGTCCTGTTCACCCCCACCGGCGAGGCGCTCGTCGACCTCGCGCGGCGCACGCTCGGCCAGTGGAACGACGGCCTGCACGACGCGCGCCGCCGCCTCGGCCGCACCCTGTCCGTCGGCTCGACCCGCTACACGCTGGGATTTCTCCTGGACGCCGTGGAGCGCGTGAGCGACGCCTACGAACGCCGTGGCGTGGACCTGAAGGTCACCCACGTCCGCACAGGCGACCTCTTCGCCAAGCTGCGGTCCAAGGAACTCGACCTGGTCTGCGGCAGTGTCGTGGTCATCGAGGGGGAGGAGGCGGAGCTCGATCCGTACGACGTCATCGAGTGGCGCCGCAGCGGACTCTCGCTCCTGACGAACCTCCCCGAAGGCCGTGTCCCCGGACCGTCCGTAGGCGTGAGCGCACTGCCCGAGCTGCCCCTCGTGGTGTCGGCCGGCGGCCTCATCGGCCGCTTCCTGACCTCCTGGTACGGCACCGACTACCGCCAACAGCTGTCCATAGCCGCCGAGATAGAGGCCGCTCACTACGGCTTCGAGCTGCTGCGCTCGGGCGTGGTGAGCGGGGCGATGCTCGTCACCAGGGGTATCGCGGAGGCCGCCGAGAGCGGCAGCCTCCCGGAGGCCGGGGGGCTGCGGCGGCTCGATGTCGTCGGCGACCTCGGCCCGCGCACCGAGGTGCTCGTGGGGGTGTTCACGCGGCGGGGTGACCGTGATTCCTGTGATTCCGGGCACCCGTTGAACCTGCTCTGGGACGCATTGGCCAAGGACAATGAACGGTGGTGGCTCAGCCGGTGAATTGACCATTCCGGATGTGGCCGGAGTATGTGGTCTAGACGTGTGGAGAATTCACTCGGCACGAGCCCGGCAATATGTTTATGGAATTCCCCTGAGGGCGTCCCGGCTCACGCCAGTTCCCGTCGGTTCATGCCAGTTCACGCTCGCGGGTTTCCGGCAGCGCGAGAACACACACCAGGGACACGACCGCCATCGCGCTCACGTACCAGCCCACGGACGAGGACCCGAACGCGGACTGCAGCCGCGTCGCCACCAGCGGGGAGACCGCGCCGCCGAGCACGCCGCCCAGGTTGTAGGCGAGCGAGGCGCCCGAGTAGCGCACGTTCGCGCCGAACAGCTCCGGCAGATAGGCGCCCATCGGCCCGTACACCACACCCATGCAGAACAGCGCCCCGCCGAGCGCAAGCGCCATGAGGACCGGCTGCTCGGTGTCCAGGAGGGGGAAGAGCACCAGGCCCCACACCACCGCGAGCCCGGCACCGGCGAGCACCAGCTTGCGGCGGCCCGCGCCGTCGGAGCGGGTGGCGGCCAGCCATGTCCCGGCCGCGAGGAAGAGACAGGCGACCAGCGACAGGCCGAGCATGGTGTCGCGGGAGACGCCCAGGGTGCCGGTGGAGTAGGCCAGACAGTACGTCGTCGCCGTGTAGAAGAGGCCGTACGCGACGATCATCCCGCCCGCGCCGAGCAGCAGTTCGCGCGGATGGCGCCGCAGCACGTCGAGGGTGGGGACCTTGCTGGCCTCCTGCGCGTCCATGACCTTCGCGAAGACCGGAGTCTCGCTGATGCGCAGGCGTACGAAGAGTCCGACGCCGACGAGCAGGAAGGAGAGCAGGAACGGCACGCGCCAGCCCCAGGTCCGGAACGCGTCGTCCGAGAGGACGGCGGAAAGCAGCCAGAAGACCCCGGTCGCCGCGAAGAACCCGACGGAAGGGCCGAGTTGGGGGAAGGCGGCGTACATCCCGCGCTTCTTCTTCGGCGCGTGCTCCACCGCGAGCAGCGCGGCCCCGCCCCACTCGCCGCCGAGCCCGATGCCCTGCAGGAAGCGCAGCAGGATCAGCAGGATGGGCGCCCAGATGCCCAACGTGCCGTATCCGGGGAGCAGTCCGACGAGCGCCGTCGAAAGCCCCATGAGCAGCAGCGAGGCCACGAGTACCGACTTGCGCCCGACCCGGTCGCCGAAGTGCCCGAAGATCACTGACCCGATGGGCCGCGCCGCGAACGCCACCGCGTAGGTGGAGAAGGAGGCGAGGGTGGCGTTGACCGGGTCCAGGGTCGGGAAGAACGCCTCGTTCAGGACGAGCGCCGCCGCCGTGCCGTAGATGTAGAAGTCGTAGAACTCGATGGCCGTCCCGATGAACGACGCCACCGCCACGCGGCGCATGCTCTCGGGGCTCGCGTCCGCGACGTGGGCCTGCTGCTTCTCTGCTGCTGTCGTTTCACTCCGCACGACCGGCACTGTCGCGTTGGATGTATGAGCCAGTCAATACCTGGGACGGCTCGTCTCGGTCATTGAGACTGGCGGTGAGCTGCGGTGACGCGATGCAGATGGATGAGGATGTCGTGCGAGGGCGCGAGGCGGATCTTGTGGGGGCCGTCCGGGAAGGCCGTGCCGATGCTCTTGGTCATCCGGGCCTTGCCCAGCCACTTCCGGGCGGCCGTCGGAGCGGTCCTCATGTCCAGGAAGTAGTCGTCGTGACGCACCTTGTCGAGCGTGTACTCGTTCATGCCGCGCGTGGCCGCGCCCACCGAACGCGGCTTCCATGCCTCGGACTCCGCGCTCTGCGCCATGAGCGAGCCCCGGTCGAAGGTGAACCCGACGCTGACGTACCGGTCGCCGAGCCGGTCCCGCAGGAAGGCGCCCTGCATCTTCGGGTAATTGGGGTCGTAACTCTCGTACCCCACATGGGCGTTGTGGGCCGACAGGAGAACCTTCTCGCCGGTGTGCCGCTGCCACCAGGCGGTGTTCTGAGCCATGAGGCGGTCGCGGTAGAGCATGCCGTCCTTGATCCCGTCGGGAGACTCCAGGTCGAAGGCGTAGATCGTGGCGGTCTGCGAGACGGACCGGGCGTGGTGCAGAGCAAGGGTGAACTTCCGCTCGGGGGAGGTGGGTCGGAGCCCCTTCAGCAGGTTCAACGCCTCCCGCGCCTTCCCGGCCAGCTTCTTCCGCTCCTCGAGCGGCCTGCCCAGGTACGTGTCCCCGTCCGTGAGGCGGCGGATCGGCGCGTACAGCTCGGTGATCCTGGGCAGCAGCTCGGGCTCGTGCGCCCGGACGTAGTCCTCCACCCCGTCGAACAACTCGGCCCCGATCTCCGGGTAGTTGAGGTCGTTGCCCATGAAACGTACCTGGTGGTGCGGATTCTTGTCGTTGTACGCGCGCATCCAGGTCAGGAGCTCGACGTACTCCTCGGTGTCCCAGGGCGTCTTCGCCAGTTCCTTGTGGACGAGCTCGCGCACGTCCCCCTCGCCCCCGCGCACGTACGCGTCGAAGCGCAGCCCCGTCGTCCAGCTGACCTCCTGGGCGAAGGTCGTGAACCCCTTCTCCTCCACGAGATAGCGGAAAACGCGGTCCTTCATCGTGAAGAACTCGTGCGAACCGTGAGTGGCCTCACCCAGGCCCACCACCGAAGCGTCACCCACCATCCGGCCCATCGGCCGCAGATCCTTCGTGGAGCCGCCCGGATCGGTCGAGCGCAGAGGGTGGACCGCGCGTTCGATCGCGGGTAGCGGATCAACGGTTCCGGGTGCCGCGCGGGCGGCCTGGGGTGCGACGAGCACCCCGAGGCCGAGTGTGCCGATCAGCGCGAGTGGCACTGTGCGCCGTGCTGTGCGAGCCATGCAAGATCTCCTCAACTCGGTCTCACGGAGTTGAGGATCACGATCCTGCTCGGCCAGGGGCGTCTGCCATCCGGCAGGCACCCTTCCGCCAGTGGGGCCTGCCCTACCCGCGGGTGCGTCGTGGCTGGTCGCGCCCGCGCGGCGGAGCCGCATGTGTCACAGCCCCCCGCCCCTTCGGGCGCCTACCGGTAGTGCAGATACCGCTTGCGCACCGCACGGAACCGCGCGAGATCGTCCTGCCAGGCGGCCACCACCTCGTCCGTGTCCGCCCCCGCGTCGATCATGGTGCGGACCTTCGTCGAGCCCGTCAGCTTGTCGATCCAGTTGTCGGGCCGCCAGGCGAAGCCGCTCCAGGCCTTCTTGGCGGTCACCAGGAGCGCGATGCCGGTGCGCACCGGGTCGTACGCCTTCCGGTCGTGCACATGGAGCTGGACCCCGCCGATCGTCTTGCCCTGGAACTTGGAGAACGTCGGCGCGAAGTAGGCCTCCCGGAAGTGCACGCCGCGCAGGCCGACGTCATTGGCGGCGGCCGCCCACTTCCGGTCGATGCCCTCCGCGCCCAGCAGCTCGAAGGGGCGGGTCGTGCCGCGCCCCTCGGAGAGGTTCGTGCCCTCGAAGAGGCAGGTGCCGCTGTAGACCAGGGCGGTCTCGGGCGTGGGCATGTTCGGGCTCGGCGGCACCCAGGGCAGCCCGGAGGCGTCGTAGAAGTCCGAGCGCTTCCACCCCGTCATCCGTACGGTCTCCAGCTCGGCGGGGCGCTCCAGGAACTCGCCGTTGAACAGCAGCGCCAGCTCCGTCACCGTCATCCCGTGCGCCTGCGAGATCGGCTGCCGTCCGACGAACGTCGCGAACTCCTTGTGCAGGACGGGCCCGTAGGCGCCGCGCCCCGTCACCGGATTCGGCCGGTCCAGGACGACGAACCGCTTGCCCGCGAGTTCGGCCGACTCCATGCAGTCGAAGAGCGTCCAGATGTACGTGTAGAAGCGCGCCCCCGCGTCCTGGATGTCGAAGACGATCGTGTCGACCCGGGAAGCCGTGAAGATGTCGGCCAGTGCCTTGCCGCTCTTCTGGTACGTGTCGTAGACGGGGAGCCCGGTCGCCGGATCGTCGTAGCGCCCTTCCGAGCCGCCCGCCTGCGCCGTGCCCCGGAAGCCGTGCTCGGGGCCGAACACCGCGACCAGGTTCACGCGCTCGTCCGCGTGCATGACGTCGACGATGTGGCGTACGTCCCGGGTGACGCCGGTCGGGTTGGTGACGACGCCGACCCGCTCGCCGTCCAGGAGCGCGTACCCGTCGGCGGCCAGGCGCTCGAATCCGGTGCGCAGCCGCCGGCCGCCACCCGATCCGCCCCCGCCTCCCGCGGCGGACGCGGGGGCCGCCGATGTGAGGGCCGTGGCGGTGGTGGCGGCCAGCAGGCCCCGTCTGGACAGACTGCGGCGGGACAGGTTCATGCAGAGACCTCCGTGAGCGCGGTGGCTGTCATGGCCACGCACGCTAGCGCGCGTACCTCCGCCGGGGAACGAACCTGGCAGCCCGGCCCCCTTCCATCCGTACATACCGACTGGTTAGTCTGCGACCACAGCGGAGCCGCAGTCGAAGGAGACTGATCGTGGAGACCCTGCAGGACAAGGGAGTTGTCGTCACCGGTGCCGGAGGCGGAATCGGGGCCGCGCTGGCCCGCCGGTTCGCCGCCGCCGGGGCGCGCGTCGTGGTCAACGACCTGGACGCGGCCAAGGCGAAGGCGGTGGCCGACGAGATCGGTGCCGTCGCCGTGGCCGGAGACGCGTCCACGATCGTGCCGGAGGCCAGAGAGGCCCTGAGCGGCACCGTCGACGTGTACTGCGCCAACGCGGGCCTCGGCTCCGGCGGCTCGGAGGCCGCGCCCGAGGAGGTCTGGGCCACGGCCTGGGACGTCAACGTCATGGCCCACGTCCGCGCGGCGCACGCGCTGCTCCCCGAGTGGCTGGAGCGCGGCAGCGGCCGCTTCGTCTCCACCGTCTCGGCGGCCGGGCTGCTCACCATGATCGGCGCCGCGCCCTACAGCGTCACCAAGCACGGCGCGTACGCCTTCGCCGAGTGGCTCTCGCTGACCTACCGGCACCGCGGGATCGACGTCCACGCGATCTGTCCGCAGGGCGTGCGCACCGACATGCTCGCCGCCACCGGCACCGCGGGCGACCTCGTGCTCACCCCCACCGCGATCGAGCCGGACGACGTCGCGGACGCGCTCTTCGCCGGGATGGAAGAGGGCCGCTTCCTGATCCTGCCGCACCCCGAGGTCGCCGAGTACTACCGCATCCGCGCCGCCGAGCCCGACAAGTGGCTCACCGGCATGAACCACATCCAGCAGAAGTGGGAGGCGACGGACCGGTGAGCGACGCGACCCCCCATGCGTCCGACGTGGCCGCCGGTGCGTCCATATATGCCGCCAAGCCCTGGCTCGGCCGCCTCACCGAGGCCCAGCGCGGCCCCGTCGAACCCGCCGCGTCCGTCGTGCACGCCTTCCGCGCCTCGGTGCTCAGGGCCCCCGAGCACACGGCCCTCGCCTACTTCGACGGGCGCCTGAGCTACCGCGAGGTGGACGCCCTCACCGACTCCGTCGCCGGACACCTGGCCGCGCGCGGCCTCGCGCGCGGCGACCGGGTGGCGATCCTCCTGCAGAACACCCCGCACTTTGTCATCACGCTGCTCGGCGCGTGGAAGGCGGGCGCCACGGTCGTGCCGGTGAACCCCATGTACAAGTCGGCGGAGGTCAGGCACGTCCTCCACGACGCCGACGTGACCGCGCTGATCTGCTCGGACCGCGCCTGGGAGACGTATCTGCGCGAGACGGCCGCCGCCTCTCCCGTACGCATCGTGCTCACCGCCTGCCAGCTCGACCTGCAGACCCGGAACGACGCGCGTGTCCTCGACTTCGAGCGCCTCCCGCAGGCCGCCGACGCCGAGGACCTGGTGGCCGTCGCCCGGCAGGGGCTCCCGGCCCCCGGAGACCGGCAGCTCGGTCCGTCCGACATCGCGTTGATCAGCTACACGTCGGGCACGAGCGGCACCCCCAAGGGCGCCATGAACACCCACGGCAACATCACCTACAACGCGGAGCGGCAGCGCACGGGCTCCGGCATCCCGGAAGGCGCTTGCTACTTCGCGATGGCGCCGCTCTTCCACATCACGGGCATGGTCGCGCAGGTCGCGGCCTGTCTGACCAACGCGGGCACGCTCGCGCTCGCGTACCGCTTCGAGGCCGGGGTCGTCCTTGATGCCTTCGCCGAGCACAAGCCGGCGTACACCGTGGGTCCGTCCACGGCCTTCATGGCGCTCGCCGCCCATCCCTCCGTCACGCGGGAGCACTTCGACTCCTTCGCGATGATCTCCTCGGGAGGCGCGCCGCTGCCGCCGGCCCTGGTGGAGAAGTTCCGGGAGGGCTTCGGCCCGTACATCCACAACGGCTACGGCCTCACCGAGTGCACCGCCCCCTGTGCCTCCGTGCCGCCGGGCCAGGAGGCGCCGGTCGACCCGGTCTCCGGCACGCTGGCCGTCGGAGTCCCCGGCCCTGAGACGGTCGTACGGATCGTCGACGACCACGGCGCGGAGGTCCCCTTCGGTGAACAGGGCGAGATCACCGTGCGCGGCCCGCAGGTCGTGCCCGGCTACTGGAAGCGCCCCGACGCCACGGACGAGGCCTTCCCCGACGGGGAACTGCGCACGGGCGACATCGGCTTCATGGACGCCCAGGGCTGGCTCTACGTGGTCGACCGCAAGAAGGACATGATCAACGCGTCCGGTTTCAAGGTCTGGCCGCGCGAGGTGGAGGATGTCCTCTACAGTCACGCAGCCGTGCGTGAGGCGGCCGTGATCGGCGTCCCGGACAGCTACCGGGGCGAAACGGTCAAGGCCTTCGTCAGCCTGCGGCCGGGCGCCGACGCGGCACCGGACGATCTTGCCGCGTACTGCAAGGAGCGGCTCGCCGCCTACAAGTACCCGCGCGCGGTCGAGATCCTGCCGGAACTGCCGAAGACCACAAGTGGGAAGATCCTCCGGCGGGAACTGCGTTCCCACAACGAAGCGGGCTCTCGCAAGGACGAGAGCTAGCCAAACTCGAAAGGCAGGTGGCGGCAGTGGCCAGGACGACGGACGGTGACGGCACGCCCGTCCCTCAGCGGCTGCTCGCCGCCGCCACGCGGCTCTTCGCCGACCGCGGCTACGACCGCACATCGGTGCAGGAGATCGTGGAGTCGGCAGGCGTCACCAAGGGCGCGCTCTACCACTACTTCGGATCCAAGGACGATCTCCTGCACGAGGTGTACGCACGCGTCCTGCGCGTGCAGCAGGAGCGCCTCGACGCCTTCGCGGACGCCGACGCCCCCGTCGAGCAGCGGGTGCGGGACGCGGCGGCGGACGTGGTCGTGACGACGATCGACAACCTCGACGACGCCTCGATCTTCTTCCGGTCCATGCACCACCTGAGCCCGGAGAAGAACAAGCAGGTGCGTTCCGAGCGCCGCCGCTACCACGAGCGGTTCCGCGCGCTGATCGAGGAGGGCCAGGAGGCCGGCGTCTTCTCCAAGGCGACCCCGGCGGACCTGGTGGTGGACTACCACTTCGGCTCGGTCCACCACCTGTCCACCTGGTACCGCCCGAACGGCCCGCTCACCCCGCAGCAGGTCGCCGACCACTTGGCGGACCTGCTGCTGAGAGCGCTGCGGCCGTAGCACGAGCGCCCCGAAGGGGCCGCGGGGAACTGCGCGAGCAACCACGACGAACCCGCAGCGACGCACGGCCCCCGGCAGGGTCCCTACAGGTACTTCTTCAGCTCCCGCCGCGCCAGCGACCGCTGGTGCACCTCATCCGGCCCGTCTGCCAAGCGCAGCGTACGAGCAGCCGCCCACAGCTCCGCCAGCGGGAAGTCCTGGCTCACACCCCCGGCGCCATGGAGCTGGACGGCCTGGTCGAGGATGTCGACCACCGTGCGCGGGGTGGCGATCTTGATGGACTGGATCTCCGTGTGCGCGCCCTTGTTGCCCACGGTGTCCATCAGCCACGCGGTCTTCAGGACGAGGAGCCGCAGCTGCTCCACCGCCACGCGCGCGTCCGCGATCCACTCCTGGACGACGCCCTGCTGGGCGAGCGGCTTGCCGAAGGCCGTACGCGCCACGGCCCGCTGACACATCAGCTCGATGGCACGCTCGGCCATGCCGATCAGGCGCATGCAGTGGTGGATGCGGCCAGGACCCAGGCGCGCCTGGGCGATGGCGAAGCCACCGCCCTCCTCGCCGATCAGATTGCTGACGGGGACCCGCACCCGGTCGAAGACGACCTCGGCGTGTCCGCCGTGGGAGTGGTCCTCGTAGCCGTACACCTGCATGGCGCGCCGCACCTCGACACCGGGGGTGTCACGCGGCACGAGCACCATGGACTGCTGGCGGCGCGGGTCGGCGTTCTCGGGGTCCGTCTTGCCCATCAGGATGAAGATCTGGCAGTCGGGGTTCATCGCCCCGGAGATGTACCACTTGCGGCCGGTGATGACGTACTCTCCCCCATTCTCGGCTCCGCTCGAGCGGGAGGTGCCCCCACCATCCCGCTCGATGAGCGTGGTGATGTTCGTGGCGTCGGACGAGGCCACCTCCGGCTCGGTCATCGCGAACGCCGAGCGGATCTCACCGGCGAGCAGGGGCTCCAGCCACCGCTTCTTCTGCTCGTCATCGCCGAACTGGGCCAGGACCTCCATGTTGCCGGTGTCCGGTGCGGCGCAGTTCAGCGCGGTGGGCGCCAAGTGCGGGGAGCGGCCGGTGATTTCGGCGAGCGGGGCGTACTGGAGGTTGGTCAGCCCCGCGCCGTGCTCGGCGTCCGGCAGGAAGAGGTTCCACAGCCCCTGCTTGCGGGCCTCGGCCTTCAGTTCGCCGACGATCGCCGGGGTGTCCCAGGGCGACGCGAGGAGGGCGCGCTGTTCCTCGGCGGTCTTCTCCGCCGGGTAGACGTGCTCGTCCATGAAGGTGAGGAGCCTGGTGCGCAGCTCCTCGGTCCGGGCGTCGAATGCGAAGTCCATGGCTGTCTCAGCCTTCCTGTCGTCCTTGGAGGGTGGTGAGGCCGTGCTCGATGAAGACGGGGACCAGCTCCCCGATGCGGTCGAAGCCCGCGCCGACCGTCTGGCCGAGCGTGTACCGGTAGTGGATGCCCTCCAGGATCACGGCGAGCTTGAACCACGCGAACGCCGTGTACCAGGAGACCGCGGAGACGTCGCGCCCCGAGCGCGCTGCGTACCGCTCGATCAGTTCGGCGGCGTCCGGGTGGCCGGCCGCGCCCGCCGTGGTGCTGATGGGGGAGTCCGGCAGCTGGAGCTTCGTGCTGTACATGACGAGCAGACCCAGGTCGGTGAGCGGATCGCCGAGGGTGGACATCTCCCAGTCGAGGATCGCCTTGATCTGGTCGTCATCGCCGATCAGGACGTTGTCGAGCCGGTAGTCGCCGTGTACGACGGTGGCCGCGGGCGAGGCGGGCAGCTGCCGCCCCAGGGCGGCGTGGAGCTCGTCGATCCCCGCCAGGTCGCGGTTGCGTGAGGCGTCCAGCTGCTTGCCCCAGCGTCGCAGCTGCCGGTCGAGGAAGCCGTCCGGCCGCCCGAAGTCACCGAGGCCGACCGCTTCGGGGTCCACGGAGTGCAGGTCGACGAGGGTGTCGACGAGCCCGAGCACCGCGGCGCGGGTGCGCTCGGCGCCCAGCGGCGCCAGCTCCTCCGCGGTGCGGTACGGGGTGCCGTCCACGAACTCCATGACGTAGAACGGCGCACCGATCACGGCGTCGTCCTCGCAGAGCAGCAGTGGCGCCGGCACCGGCACGTCGGTGCCGTGGAGCGCGCTGATCACCCGGTGCTCGCGCTTCATGTCGTGCGCGGTGGCGAGTACGTGCCCGAGCGGCGGCCGCCGTACGACCCAGCGCGTGGTGCCGTCCGTGACGGCGTACGTGAGGTTCGACCGGCCGCCCTCGATCAGTCGGGCGGTGAGCGGTCCGCCCACGAGGCCCGGCCGCTCGCGGTCCAGATGGCCGCGCAACTGGTCGAGGTCGAGGCCTGGTGGATGGTCTGAGCTCATCTTCGCTCCTGGTCGGACGGTCGTCGTCGAAAGGCCGCGCATGCGTCGCGCTGACGTTCATGATGCCGACCAGTCGGTATGTAGTCCAGAGCGCAGGGGGAACGTGATCAGGATCGCGGCGGCGTTCAGCCCCCCGGACATGCCGATCCCCCGCCACAGACTGCCAGTTGGCGTCCGCGCGGGGGAAGTCGGTCGAGCTGCTCGGCCCCGGTGGGCCTCAGTGGTCGTCCCAGTGGCCGTCGTGCGCCGCGTGCCGGTGGCCGTCGTGGATGTAGTCGACGTGGTCGCCGTGCAGCACCGAGCTGTGCCCGCAGCCCTCGCCGTGCCGGTGGTCGTGCCCCTCGTGGACGGAGTGCTCGTCGGGCTCGCACTCGTCCCAGTGGCCGGAGTGCAGGCGGTGCATGTGGCCGTCGTGCGCGTAGTCGACGTGGTCGCCGTGCGGCACCTCCGGGTGGCCGCAGGCCGGGCCGTGGATGTGCTCGTGGACGGGGTGTTCGTGGTGGAGCGTGCTCATGGTGCGTGCACCTTCTGTGTGAGGGGGTGACCCTCTCAGGCTAGTACTCGATGCCCGTTTGGTGGGGATATGGAAGCCTTGTTGATATTTCCACCACTGGAGGATCACCGGAGAACCCATGAAGGCGATCAGCTACCGACAGTACGGCGGCCCCGAGGTCCTCGAGTACGGCGATGTCCGCGACCCCAAGGTCGGCCCCGACTCCGTCCTGGTGAAGGTCCGCGCCGCTTCGGTGAACCCCGTCGACTGGAAGTGCATGGGCGGTCACCTCGACGCCGTCCTCGACCCCGTGTACCCGGTGATCCCGGGCTGGGACGTCGCGGGTGTCGTCGTGCAGCCCGGCGTCGCCGTGCCGGAGTACTCGGTGGGGGACGAGGTCATCGGCTATGTGCGCGAGGACTTCCTCTCGCGCGGCACCTTCGCCGAGTACGTCGCGGCCCCCGTCCGCACGCTCGCGCGCAAGCCGCGGAACCTCACCTTCGAGGAGGCCTCCGGCCTGCCGCTCGCCGGGCTCACCGCCTACCAGGTGATCACCAAGACCCTCGACGTCACGGAGGGCGACGTCGTCCTCGTGCACGCGGCGGCCGGCGGCGTCGGTGTGATCGCCGTCCAGCTGGCCCGGCACGCGGGCGCCCGCGTCATCGGCACGGCGAGCGAGCGCAACCACGACTTCCTGCGCGAACTGGGCGCGGAACCGGTCACCTACGGCGACGGTCTGGCCGAACGCGTGCGGGCCCTGGCGGCGGAGGGCGTGGACGCCGCCTTCGACACGATCGGCGGCGACACCCTCAAGGTGTCCGCCGAACTCCTCGCGCCCGGCGGCCGTCTCGCGTCGATCGCGGACGGCACCGTGATCGGACTCGGCGGCCAGTACTGCTTCGTCCGTCCCGACGCCGCCGACCTGCAGCGCCTGACGGAGCTCGTGGAACAGGACGTCGTGACGGTCCACGTCTCCGAGACGTTCCCGCTGGAGCGCGCGGCGGACGCCTACCGCCTCAGCGCGGAGGGAAGAACGCGGGGCAAGATCGTCGTGACGGTGGACTGGACGGCGGAGGACGGGCCTTCCAGGCACTGAGGGCGCGCCCGGCCCGCGTGGTCAGAACACCATGGCCGCCGCGCACGCCGCGAGTGCCATCGTGCACAGCGCGGCCGTCGCCGCCGCCCGCGCCGGAAGCCGCAGCGGCCTGGCGGTGGCGGCGAGCTCGGTCATCCTGCGGTGCGCCACGCCCAGGAAGCCCAGCCACAGGAGCAGGCAGAGGGCGCACGCGATGACGGACACCGCGGTGGTCCCCTCCTGGAGAGCGGCCCGCGCCGCGAGGACCGCCGCGACGGTGCAGGACAGCGTCGTACGCCGCCACGCGAGCCGTGTGCGCTCCGGCTGGAGCCCCGGATCGCGCTCCGGGACCCGCACCGCGTCCCGGTCGGTCACCCTTCCCACCCGAAGAGCACGACGACGACCATGGCAAGGGCCACGACCGCGACGGCCAGGCTCAGGACGGTCGGGAAGCGCGAGACGGGCAGGTCCTCGTTCCGCCGCATGGCCCGCTCGCAGCGCACCCAGTGGTTGACCGCGCGCAGCGAGCTGAGCACCCCCGCGGCGAGCAGGGCGAGCGCGAGCCCGATGCGCCAGCCCCAGCGCAGGTCGGGCAGGAACTGGTCCACCGCGAAACCGCCGCCGATGAGGGCGAGCGCGGTGCGCAGCCAGGCGAGGAAGGTGCGTTCGTTGGCGAGCGAGAAGCGGTAGTCGGGGGTGTCGCCCTCGTCCCGGATCCGCTCGGGCGCGAACCACAGGCGCAGGCTCTGTACGAAGTTGCTCACTCGCCGCACCTTAGGGCCTGTCGTCCCACTCCCGTCGTCCGCCCGGAGGGCGGGCCGCGCGGCGTCAGGTGCGGCGAGAGTGCGTGCATGGCGTCGCGCGGCAGACGGGAGTGGGACGACAGGCCCCAGCCGGCTCTAACCCGCACGGAACTCCCGCAGCCGTTCGTACGCGGCGAGGCCGTCCGGCACCCACGCCCACTCGCCGAGCCGCTGCGTCAGCTCGGCGTCGGTGAGGAAGGAGTGCCAGGCGACCTCCTCGACCTGCGGGTCCACGGGCAGGTCGCAGCGCACTTCGTAGAGGTACGACCACCAGCTGTGGCCCGCGCCGTCCTCGTAAAGGAACTTGAACAGCGGTGTGGGGCGCGGGAGTCCATGGACCCCGAGCTCCTCCTCGGCCTCGCGCAGGGCGGCGTCGTCGTAGGATTCGCCCGCCCCGACGACACCGCCGACGAACATGTCGTACAGGGACGGGAAGACCAGCTTGGTCGGCGTGCGCCGGTGCACGAAGACGCGGCCGTCGGCGTCCCGCGCCTGGATGAACACGCAGCGGTGGCGCAGGCCCCGCGCGTACACCTCACCGCGCGGGGCCTCGCCGACGACCTCGTCGTTCTCGTCGACGATGGACAGGATCTCTTCGCTGGGGTCGGGCACGGGGCGGCTGTTCGTCGTCATGCCGACCATCCAACCTCAACTCCCCATGACGTACTTCACGGTGGGTCCCGCGGTCCAGCCGCCGTCGACGGCGAGCTCGGCACCGGTCACGTACGACGCGGCGTCCGAGAGCAGGAAGACCATGGCGCCCGCGATCTCGTGCGGCTCGCCGACCCGGCCCATCGGGGTGTTGGGGTACTTGCCCTCGCCCTTCTCGATGCCCAGCTGAGCGGTCATCGGGGTGTGCGTCATGCCCGGGTGGACGGAGTTGACGCGGATGCGGGCGGTGCCGAGCTCCACGGCGCCGATCTTGGTGAGGCCGCGGACGCCCCACTTGGACGCGCCGTAGCCGGCGGTCAGCGCGAGGCCCATGAGCCCGGCCGCGGAGGAGATGTTCACGATGGAGCCGCCGCCGGACTCCTTCATGGCCGGAATGACGCTCTTCATGCCGATGAAGACGCCGGTGAGGTTGATGTCGAGGACCTTGCGGAAGTTCTCGACCGACTCCGACTCCAGGAACTGGCCCGTGGATATACCGGCGTTGTTGACCAGGCCGTGCACCCCGCCGAACTCGGCGACCGCGAGCTCCACGACGCGCTGCCAGTCCTCCTCGGACGTCACGTCGTGGTGCGCGAAGCGGGCGCGCCCGCCGAGTTCGGCGGCGGTCTTCTCGCCCTCCGCGTCGAGCACGTCGGTGAGGACGACGTTCGCGCCCGCGGCGACCGCCTGGCGGGCGGCCTCGGCGCCGAGGCCGCGGGCGGCGCCGGTGATGACGATGGTCTTGCCGGTGAGGTCGTGCGCCTGGCTCATGGTTCTCTCCGTGGGGCTGGGGCCCGCAGCAGGGCCGTGGTGGTCTCTACGAGGTCGGCGAGGAAGAGTCCCTCGTCGGTCAGGGGGGTGGTGCCCGCCAGGTACTGGCCGGCGCGGTCGGCCATGGCGGCGCCGACGAGGGTGAGGGCGAGGTCGAGGCGTTCGAGCCGGACTGGTTCGGGCAGCGCGGTGAGGCAGTCCTCCACGCGTCCGATCAACTCCCAGTAGACCGTGCCGTCCAGCGTGGGATGCGGGACGCGGGTGCGTACGCCGCTCTCGTGGCTGAGCTGGGTCGAGATGCGCAGGCAGCGGCGGCCCCGCTCGGTGCGCAGCTCGCCGGCCTCCGCGGCCACGAGAGCGCCCAGGAGTCCGCGGAGCCCGTCCGCGGCCCGTGCGAGCTCCGCGGTGAGCACCTTCTCCGTGCGGCTCTGACGCTCGGCCATGACGGCGTCGAGCAGGCCGGCCCGGCTGCCGAAGTGGTACTGCACGGCGGAGGGGTTGCTCTGCCCGGCGAGCCGGACGATGTCGCGCAGCTGCGCGCCGTGCACGCCTTGCGCGGCGAAGACCTCCTCGCCCGCGCGGATCAGCTTCTCCCGGGTCTCGGGTCCTGATGTCCTGGCCATGACGCCACCATAATGCTGGCCATTATTAAAAGCCAGGTGCTGTTCCCCGGGCCAGATGGTTGACGCCGCCCCCGCGGTTACTCAGGATCTGACTCACCAGTAAGCCCCTGCTTAGGAGGAACCCCCGGATGGCCTACGACGCAGACGTCATCGTGATCGGCGCGGGCCTCGCCGGCCTCGCGGCCACCGCGGAACTCGTCGACGCGGGCCGCCGGGTCATCCTCATCGACCAGGAGCCCGAGCAGTCGCTCGGCGGCCAGGCGCACTGGTCCTTCGGAGGGCTCTTCTTCGTCGACTCGCCGGAGCAGCGCAGGCTCCGCATCAAGGACTCGCACGCCCTGGCCCTCCAGGACTGGATGGGCACGGCCGCCTTCGACCGCCCCGAGGACCACTGGCCCCGCAAGTGGGCGGAGGCGTACGTCGACTTCGCCGCGGGCGAGAAGCGGTCCTGGCTCCATCAGCAGGGCGTGCGGTTCTTCCCCGTGGTGGGCTGGGCCGAGCGCGGTGGCTACGACGCACAGGGGCACGGCAACTCCGTGCCCCGCTTCCACATCACCTGGGGCACGGGCCCCGGCCTCGTCGCCCCCTTCGAGCGCCGCGTCCGTGAAGGCGTCGCCCGCGGCCTCGTGCAGCTCAAGTTCCGCCACCGGGTCTCCGGCCTCTCCCGCAGCGCGGGCAGCGTCGACACCGTCACCGGCGAGGTCCTCGAAGCCTCCGACGTCGAGCGCGGCAAGGCCAGCAGCCGCGAGGTCGCCGGAACCTTCGAGTTCAGGGCCCAGGCGGTGATCGTCACCTCCGGCGGCATCGGCGGCAACCACGACCTCGTACGTGCCAACTGGCCCGAGCGCCTCGGCACTCCGCCCGAGCGGATGGTCGCCGGTGTGCCCGCGCACGTCGACGGGCGGATGCTCGGCATCACCGAGGAGGCCGGGGCGCGCCTGATCAACCGCGACCGCATGTGGCACTACACCGAGGGCATCCAGAACTGGAACCCCATCTGGGACAACCACGGCATCCGCATCCTGCCGGGCCCCTCGTCGCTCTGGCTCGACGCGCGCGGCGACCGCCTGCCCGTGCCGCTCTTCCCCGGCTTCGACACCCTCGGCACGCTCGAACACATCATGAGGTCGGGCTACGAGTACACGTGGTTCGTGCTCAACCAGCGCATCATCGGCAAGGAGTTCACGCTCAGCGGCTCCGAGCAGAACCCCGACCTCACCGGCAAGTCCGTGCGCGGCGTCATCGACCGGGCGCGCGCCGACGTGCCCGCGCCGGTGAAGGCGTTCATGGACAACGGCGTCGACTTCGTCGTGGAGAAGGACCTCTCCTCGCTCGTGCGCGGCATGAACGCGCTCACCAAGGAGTCCCTCATCGACGAGGCCGCCCTGCTGCGCACGATCACCGCGCGCGACCGGGAAGTCACCAACCCCTTCACCAAGGACCTCCAGGTCACCGCCATCCACGGCGCCCGCAAGTTCCTCGGCGACCGGCTCATCCGGGCCGTCGCCCCGCACCGCATCCTCGACCCCAAGGCGGGCCCGCTCGTCGCGGTGCGGCTCAACATCCTCACCCGCAAGACCCTCGGCGGCCTGGAGACCGACCTGTCCTCGCGCGTCCTGGCCCAGGGCGGCGAACCTCTCCCCGGTGTGTACGCGGCGGGGGAGGCCGCCGGGTTCGGCGGCGGGGGAGTGCACGGCTACCGTTCGCTCGAAGGCACGTTCCTCGGCGGCTGCCTCTTCTCGGGGCGGGCGGCGGGCCGCGCTGCCGCCAAGTCGGTGAGCTGAAAGGCGCGTTCGTCGCGGCAGGGCATGATCGGCGCCGCTTGTCCGAATCGTGTCCTGACGGGAAACACCGCAGGTCGAGGGTGAAGTCTGCGGATTCTGAAACGAGTTGGTGAAGGCCCTCGGAGGGGGCAGACCTTGACTGGAGCGCTGCCTACCGCTTTGCTGTGCGTGATCATCCGCACGCGAGCCGCGCCGGGGAGGAAGTCCCGCGGTGTCACCACCCCCACCCCCCTTGGGCCGTTCCCGCAAGCGAGCGGCCTACGCCTTCGACTCCGCGCTCGACGACACCCGACTCGCTGACGCACGTAGCGCTCTGGCCCAAGGCCGCTGGACCGAGGTCCGGGCGCTGCTCGCCGACACCGGCGACGACTGGGACCGCAGGGGCCACCGGTTCGACGTACTCGCCCAGGAGCACACCACCACCGCGTGGGCCCGTGACTGGCGGATCGCCGAGCCGGAGAGCACCGACGCCGTCGTGCTGCTCGCCTATGCCTCCGTGCACCTCGCGCTGCGCGGCAAGGGGCGCTCGGACAGCGCACGGGACGCCTGTCGCGAAGTGGCCGCGATGCTGCCCGCCGACCCCACGCCGTGGCTCGCGCTGCTCACCCTGGAGCGTTCCCTGGGCCGCGAGGAGGACGTCGTACGGCTCTTCGACGAGGTCCGCCACCGGCACCCCGAGCACCACCACGCCCACCACCTGATGGTGGCCAGGCTCGCCGAGCGGCGCCCCGCGGCGGGCCAGGACCCGCTGCACGAGGTGTACGACTTCGCCGCCTGGGCGGCCGAACAGGCGCCCGCGGACTCGCCGTTGGCGGTCCTGCCCGTCATCGCGCACGCCGAGCGCTACCGCGTCCTCGCCACCGCGGGCAGCGAGCCCGCGAACCCGGCGGCCTCCGAGCACTGGTCAAGTCGCAGGGCCCGCCAGGTCATGAAGGCGGCCTTCGACTGGTGGCTGGAGTGGGAGCGTGACGACCACCCGCGCTGCCGCGTCGACCTCAACTTCCTCGCCCACGCCAAGTTCTGCGAGGGCAGGGCGGCCGAGGCGGCCGCCCTCTTCCACCGCATCGGGCGGCACGCGACCCGAGCACCCTGGTCCTACCCCGACCGGGACCCGTACAAGGCGTTCACCGCCGCGCGCAACGCCGCGCTCGGCTCCGCTTGACCCACCGCATCAACAGGCCCACCCGAAAGGACAACCGCGCCATGGCGACGGGCAGTTCGAGCAGCACGAGCGACACGAGAACCGCGGGCAGAGCCGCCGGGAGCGCCACCGACGGCAGCGGGATCAGCACGTACAAGGGTCAGGAGACGGCACTGCGCGCCGGCCGGCTCGGCACGGCGGGTCTCCTCCTGTCCGTGCTCGCGGCGACCGGACCGCTCATGGTCGTCGCGGGCGTCATGCCCACCACGTACGGCGTGATGGGCATCGTCGGACAGCCGCTGCTCTTCCTCATCCTCGGCGTGGTCCTCGGCCTCTTCAGCTTCGGCTACGCCGAGATGAGCCGCCACGTCCACAACGCGGGCGCCTTCTACGCGTACATATCCAGGGGGCTCGGCGGCACCGCGGGCGCGGGCGCCTCGCTGGTCGCGCTCGTCGCCTACAGCGCCCTGCAGGCGGGCCTCTACGGCCTCCTCGGCTTCGAGGTCTCCGGACTCCTGAACACCTACTTCGACGTCGAAGTCGCCTGGTGGATACCGGCACTCGTCACGGTGGCGATCGTCGCCGTGCTCGCCTGGCTGAAGATCGACCTGAACGCGCGCGTGCTCGGCGTGCTGCTGCTCATCGAGGTGGCGCTCGTCGTCATCTTCGACATCGCGGCCATCGCGGACCCGGCCAAGGAGGGCCTGTCCCTGCACGCGTTCAACCCGGAGACCCTGACGGGCGCGGGCATGGCCACCTCTCTCTGCTTCTGCATCGCGGCCTTCACCGGATTCGAGCAGGCTCCCGTGTACGCGGAGGAGACCAGCCGTCCGCAGGTCGTCGTCGCCCGCGTGATGTTCTTCGCGGTGGGCTTCGTCGCGATCTTCTTCGCGATCAGCTCCTGGGCGCTCTCGATCGCCGCGGGTCCCTCCGGCATCGTCCCGGCCGCACAGGAACAGAGCGCCGGTCTGCTCTTCGGGCTCACCGAGTCCCGGCTCGGCGGCACCTTCACCGACGTACTCCATGTCCTGTTCGTGACCGGCATGTTCGCGGCGATCCTCTCCTTCCACAACGTGGTCGCGCGGTACGCCTTCGCCATGGGCCGCGAGGGTCTGCTGCCCGCCAAGTTCGGGAAGACGAACACCGCGACCGGCGCTCCCGGCACCGGCTCCCTGCTCCAGACGGTCATCTCCGTCCTCATCGTGGTCGCCTTCGCGGTGACCGACGACGGGAAGTTCGGCGACCCGACCGCGCCGGTCCTGCACCTGTTCACCTGGCTCGGCAACATCGGCGCCCTGGGCGTCATCCTCCTGATGGCCACGGCGTCCGTCGCGGTCATCGTCTTCTTCGTACGCCGTGGCGCCGCGCGCGCCCAGGCCTGGCGCATCACCGCGTCCGCACTCGCCGGGGCCGGCCTGCTCGTCATCGCGGGCTACACCATCAAGGACTTCGACGTCCTGGTCGGCGCGGGCCCCGACTCGGCGCTCAGCTGGGTGCTGCCCGGCATCATCCTGCTCGCCGCCGTGATCGGCGTGATCTACGGCGCGGTCCTGCGCTCGACCAGGCCGGAGGCGCACGCGCGGATCGGCCTGGGCAACGAGGCGTTCCAGCTGGAGAAGGCGGCGGAGTCTCCGGGCGAGTAACGGCCCGCGGATGTGACGGAACGCTGACGGACACCCGCGGCCCCTGTACCCCGGGGGCCGCGGGTGCTCGAATCGAAGGGTGACAACTCCCCAGCAGCGTCCGCCCGAAGAGGACACCGGCACCGGCGCGCCGGTCGGCCGCCGTATCGTCCTCGGCATGCTCGGCCTGGGCACCCTGGGCGTGGCCGCCGCGCAGCCGCTCCAGCGGGGCCTGGAGTCCTTCCTGGGCGCCGCGTCCGACAAGGACCCCACGGGCCTGACCCAACTGCTCCCGAACGGCGGCGGCTTCCGCTACTACTCGGTGGCCGCGTCCGTCCCGCGCAAGAGCGCGTCGACGTACCGCCTGAAGATCGAAGGCCTTGTGGACCGCCCGTCCACGTACTCCCTCGCCGAGCTGCGCGCCCTGCCGCAGACCCGGCTGGTGCGTGACGTCCAGTGCGTGACGGGCTGGCGGGTGCCGGGCACGCCCTTCGAGGGCGTACGCCTCTCCCGGCTCCTGGACGCGGCAGGGGTGAGCCCCAGGGCCCGCGCGGTCCGCTTCACGTGCTTCGACGGGACGTACAGCGAGAGCCTGACGCTGAAGCAGGCGAGGCGGGCGGATGTCCTGGTGGCCCTGCGCATGCAGGACAAGGACCTGGGCCACAGCCACGGCGGCCCGGCCCGCCTCTATGTCGCCCCCATGTACTTCTACAAGTCGGCGAAGTGGCTCTCCGGGATCACGCTCACGGACGAGGTGGAGCCGGGGTACTGGGAGAAGCGGGGCTACGACGTCGACGCGTGGGTGGGTGATTCGAATGGCCGGGACGACGAGCCCACGGCCTGAAGTGGCCACGCGGGTAAGAAGGTTCAGCCCGGCGCAGCGGTGGGTGCACCGGGTCACGGCGCTCCTGATGGGCGTGTGCGTCGGGACGGCAGCCTGCCTTTACGTCCCTCAGCTCGCGGAGCTGGTGGGCCGCCGCGCGCTGGTGGTGACGGTCCACGAATGGTCGGGCCTGCTGCTCCCGGCGCCGTTCATGGCGGGCCTGGCCTCCCGCGCCTTCCGCGCCGACCTGCGCCTCTTGAACCGCTTCGCCCCGCAGGACAGGGCCTGGCTGCGACGGGGCGCCGCACGCCGAGAGGCGGGAAAGTTCAACGCGGGCCAGAAGCTGTACGCGGGCTGGCTCGCCGGAGCGGTCCTGGTGATGCTGGGCACGGGCCTGCTGATGTGGTTCACGGATCTCGCCCCACTCGCGTGGCGCACGGGAAGCACGTTCGTCCACGACTGGCTGGCGCTGGCGCTGGGTGTGGTGATCGCCGGGCATGTGGGGATGGCGTGGGCGGATCCCGAGGCGCGGCGGGGGATGCGGACCGGGTCGGTGGACCCGGGGTGGGCGGAGCGGAAGCATTCGCTGTGGCGGAAATAAGGGCAAACGCCGGACGGGCCGGAAGTTCCGGCCCGTCCGGCGTTTGAGGACATCTCGTACGGGGGTCCTGGGGGCGGAGCCCTGGTTTCGGGAAGGGGCGGGATCGGGGAGAGGAAACCCGCTCTGAGGAAACCCCCTCTGACCCCCGCTAAATCACAAGCGACAGCAGCAGCACGAACCCACCCGCGACCACGGAGATGATCGTCTCCATGACCGACCAGGTCTTGATCGTCTGCCCGACGCTCATCCCGAAGTACTCCTTCACCAGCCAGAACCCCGCGTCGTTCACGTGCGAGAAGAAGAGCGAACCCGCTCCGATGGCCAGCACGAGCAGCGCCGTGTGCGAGTCGGACATGTCCGCGGCCAGCGGAGCCACGAGCCCCGCCGCCGAGATGGTGGCCACCGTCGCCGACCCCGTGGCGAGCCGGATCACCACGGCGATCAGCCACGCGAGCAGCAGCGCCGGAATCGACCAGTCCTTGGAGATGTCGAGGACCATCTCGCCGACACCGGAGGCGATGAGGGTCTGCTTGAAGCCGCCGCCCGCACCGACGATCATCAGCACACCGGCGATCGGCGCGAGCGACTTCTCGACGGTGGTCGAAAGCCGGCCCTTGGTGAAGCCGGCCGCACGGCCCAGCGTGAACATGCCCACGATCACCGCGGCGAGCAGCGCGATCAGCGGCGAACCAACGACGTCGAAGACCCGCTGCACCGTGTGCTCGGGGTTGTCGACGATGATGTCGACCAGCGCCTTGGCCAGCATCATCACGACGGGCAGCAGCACGGTCGCGACCGTGACACCGAACCCGGGACGCTTCTCCAGGTCCTCCGAAGGACGCTGCGGCATCATCTTCTCGGGGGCGGGGACATCCACCCACTTCGCCGCGTACTTCGAGAAGACGGGCCCCGCGATGATCACCGTCGGGATGGCGACGAGCACGCCGAGCGCCAGTGTGATGCCCAGGTTCGCGTCGACCGCGTCGATGGCGACCAGCGGACCGGGGTGCGGCGGGATGAGGCCGTGCATCACGGACAGACCGGCCAGGGCCGGGATGCCGATCCGCATCAGCGAGTAGTTGCCGCGCTTGGCGACCATCAGGACGACCGGGATCAGCAGCACGATGCCGACCTCGAAGAAGAGCGGAAGCCCGATCACCGAGGCGATCAGGACCATCGCCCACGGCATCGAACGCCCGCCCGCCTTGGCGAGGATCGTGTCGACGATCTGGTCCGCGCCGCCGGAGTCGGCGAGCAGCTTGCCGAGGATCGCGCCGAGCGCGATCAGCACACCCACGCCCGCGACCGTCGAGCCGAGACCCTCGGTGAAACTGGCGATCGCCTTGTCGAGCGGGGCGCCCGCGAAGGCGCCGAGGGCGAGCGAGCCGATGGTCAGGGCCAGGAACGCGTGCAGCTTGAACTTCGTGATGAGCAGGACGATGACGGCGATGCCCGCGAGGACGGCGATACCCAGCTGGGCATGGCCAGCGGAGGTGATCGGCTCGGCGGCGTCCGCTGCCAGCATCTCAACGCTGAGACTGGTCACGGTGGCTTCCTTGTACGTCAGGGGAGGGGGTGCGGGGACGGGGCCTACGGGGAACTACTGGTCGAGCGCGCCCAGAGCCTCGAAGGCGCGCTCGCTGATCTCTTCCGGACTGCCGGTGACGTCGACCGCGACGCCCGCCTCGTCCGCGCCGAGCGGCTGCAGCGCGGCGAACTGCGAGTCGAGCAGGGCCGTCGGCATGAAGTGGCCCTGCCGGTGGGACATGCGGTCCTCGATGAGGGCCCGGTCACCGGTGAGATGCACGAAGACGACGCCGGGGGCCTCGGCCCTCAGCCGATCGCGATAGCTGCGCTTGAGCGCCGAACTGCTGACCACACCGCCGAGCCCGGCCCTGCCGTGGGCCCAGGCGCCGATGGCATCGAGCCACGGCCAGCGGTCGTCGTCGGTCAGCGGAGTCCCGGCCGACATCTTGGCGATGTTCGCCGGGGGGTGGAAGTCGTCGCCCTCGGCGTAGGGAACGCCGAGCTGTGCGGCGAGCAGGGGACCGATCGTTGTCTTGCCGGTTCCTGCCACGCCCATGACCACGACGACGTGGGGGGTGCTCATCGCTGTCCTGCCTCGCTGTCTTCTTCGACATCGGTCCGAAACGAGCCATCGGTCCGGAACGAGCCACGGGACGGGGGAGACCCGTGGCTCGTTCACGTCACTGAAACCCATTAGGTCTGATGAATTCAAGAGCCTGTGACGCAAAAGTCTGACTTTTTGTTCCCGAGGGTCCCCACATACCCTGACGACATGACCGATCAGGCCCGTGGGCTGCACGCTCGCGTACTGGAAAGCCTCGGGCCCGCCATCACCGGCGGCGAGTACCCGCCGGGCAGCGTGCTGCGCACGGACGAGCTGGCCCAGCGCTTCGAGGTGTCACGTTCCGTCGTACGGGAAGCGGTGCGGGTCCTGGAGTCGATGCACCTCGTCGAGTCCCGGCGTCGGGTCGGCGTGACGGTGCGGCCCACCGAGGAGTGGAACGTCTACGACCCTCAGGTCATCCGGTGGCGTCTGGCCGGCGCCGACCGGCCGCGCCAGCTGCGCTCGCTCACGGTCCTGCGCTCGGCGATCGAACCGGCCGCCGCCGGGCTCGCCGCCCAGCACGCCACCCCCGAGCAGTGCGCTGCCCTCACCGAGTGCGCCCTCGGCATGGTCGCCACCTCACGGGGCCAGCAGCTGGAGGGCTACCTCTTCCACGACATCAACTTCCACCGCATCGTCCTGAACGCGTCGGGCAACGAGATGTTCGCGCGCCTCGGTGACGTCGTCGCGGAGGTGCTCGCGGGCCGCACCCACCACCAGGTCATGTTCGAGGACCCGGACCCGGCGGCCGTCACCCTGCATGTTCGCCTTGCGGAGGCGGTGCGCGAAGGTGATGCGGGGCGGGCGGAGTCGCTCACCCGGGAGATTGCGGTGGGGGCGCTCCACGAGCTGGACATTCTCGCCCCGTAGCGGGCCCCATGGCGGGCTCCCCTGCGGCGCGCTTCCCCGCGTCGGGGACAATGGTCCGCATGTCCCGACGCGCCACCCGCCCTCAGCCCACCTGCCCCTGCGGCCACCCCGAGCCGTACGACAAGTGCTGCGGGCGGTTGCACCGGGGTGAGGCCGTGGCCGCCGTGCCCGAGGAGCTGATGCGCTCCCGCTACTGCGCCTTCGCCGTCAAGGACGAGGCCTATCTCCTGCGCACCTGGCACCCGCGCACCAGGCCGCCGCGCGTGGAGTTCGACCCGGGGCTGCGCTGGGCCGGCCTGGAGATCCTGGACACGGCGGACGGCACCGCGTTCCACACCACCGGCACGGTCGAGTTCCGGGCCCGCTACACCGACGGGGGCCGCAAGGAGGCCCTGCACGAGCGGAGCCGGTTCGAGCGGCTGGACGGGGCCTGGGTCTACGTCGACGGAGCGTTCATCGAGTAGCGGCAGGCTCGACCTGGAGTCACCCCGCCCTGCCCCGTCACGCCCCGCCCCGCCCCGCATCGCCCCGTCACGGACCGGCCATCGGCGCGCTCCGCTCCTGGGGTTGCTGTGACGGGAGACCCCAGAGGGGCCTCCGGACGATCACTCGCACCGCGCCGCACGGCGCCTCGGGCCGCCCGACGGGCCCAAATGCCGCTGCCCGCCTGCCTGTTCGAGGACAAGGCCGCGCCCCGCACATAGGCGGGAACGCGCGCTGCGGCGGTCCGGTGCCGCCAGTAGCGTCCTAGGCCCTGTCGTCAGACAGGGCCCGGCCCCTGCCGTCAGACAGGGCCCGCCCCCCGTCCCGTACGCCTGCGTGCGAAGGAAGCGCCTGATGGCCGACACCGGACAGTACGAGCAGACCTACGAGCGATACGTGGGCGGCAGCCCCGAGGCGGAGCGCCGTCTCTTCGAGCGCCTGGCCCGCGAACTGATGAAGGTCCAGGCGAAGAACCGGCGCACATCGGGCGCCGGTTCGCTCGCGCGCACCCAGCACGCGAAACCCGCGCTCGGCGTGGAGAACGCCCGCCTCACCTTCCACGACGACATCCCCGAGGCCCTGCGCAGCGGATTCGTCAGGCCCGGCGCCGAGTACCCGGCGACCGTGCGGCTCTCCAACGCGAGCGGCACCCGGCAGCCCGACGCCGCGGCCGATCTGCGCGGCATCGCCGTGCGCGTGAGCGTGTCGGCGGAGGAGAGCCACGACCTGCTCGCCACCAACTTCCCGGTGTCGCACGCCCGCGACGCCCGCGAGTTCGTCGCCTTCGCCAAGGCCATGGCGGGCGCGAACACCACCGTGCAGAAGGCCTTCGGCCTGCTCGTGAAGCTTCCGCTGGCCGTCGGTCTGTCCACCGCCACCCGGATGCGGCGCAACATCCAGGCCGCCACCCGACACACCGTCAACAGCCTTGCCAGGGAGACCTACTGGAGCCGTGGCGCCATCCTCTGGGGCGAGGCGGGCCCCGTCCGCTACCTCCTGCGCCCCGTCGTGGGCAGCGCCCCCGAACCGAAGCCCGAGCGTCGCGACCCCGGCTTCCTCCACCGCGAACTCGCGCACCGCCTCGTCACGTCGGACGTCGCCTTCGACCTGTGCGTGCAGCGGTACGTGGACGAGGAGCGCACGCCCATCGAGGACGGCTCCGTGGAGTGGCAGGACGCCATCACGCCACCGGTGCCCGTCGGTCGCCTCACCGTGCCACGCCAGGACCTGACCACCACCGAGGCGCAGGCGGCGGCCGGGCGGGTCGAGGAGCTCGCCTTCAACCCCTGGTACACGACGGACGCGTTCCGCCCCCTCGGCAATCTCAACCGCGCCCGCAAGGCCGCGTACGAAGCGAGCGCCGCCCACCGCAAGGGCCTGCGCTTCAGCACCGAGGAGCCGCTGCGCAACACGCTGCTCGGCGTCCCCGTCGGCCGGTTCTTCGGCGCGCTCAACCGCTATGTGCCGTGGCACAGGCTGCCGTTGGAGGCGAGCCTGCTGAACCTGGTCTTCCTGCGCAAGGCGCTGCGTAAGCTCAACCTCATCGACACCGACGTCCACGAGGCACCGCCGAAGGCCGGCCCCGTGCCGGTGCCGGTCGACGAGCGGCTGCGCACCGCCCGGTCGTACGACGGGACGTACAACGACCTCTCCGCGCCCTCCATGGGAGCCGTCGGCACGGCCTTCGGACGCAACCTCGAGCCGGACTACCGGCCCGATCTCTTCGACACCCCGAACCCGGTCACCGTCAGCCGCACGCTCCTGCAGCGTGACACCTTCGTGCCGGCGACCACACTCAACATCCTGGCCGCGTCCTGGATCCAGTTCCAGGTCCACGACTGGGTCAACCACCGCCGCTACCCGGTCGGCACCAAGGCCGTCGAGGTCCCGCTGCCGCCCGGCAGCACCTGGCACAACACCCCCGGCGGGCCGCCCGAGAGCGTGATGCGCTTCGCCGAGGACGAAGGCATCCAGCAGCCCGGCAACCAGCCCCCGATCCTCTTCGCCAACACCGCGTCCCACTGGTGGGACGGCTCCGAGGTGTACGGCGCGGACGAGCAGACCGCGCGGTTCCTGCGCGAGCCCGACGGCAGCGCCGACCTCCGTCTGGAGGAGGGTCACCTGCCCGTCGGCCAGAACGGCATCCCGCTCACCGGCTTCAACGAGAGCTGGTGGCTCGGCCTCAGCGCGATGCACACGCTCTTCGCCCGCGAGCACAACGCGGTCTGCGCCGCGCTGCGCCACGAATACCCCGCCATGAGCGAGGACAGCATCTACCACACGGCACGTCTGGTCGTCTCCGCCCTCATCGCCAAGATCCACACGGTGGAGTGGACCCCGGCGATCCTCGCCACCGAGGCCATCGACCTCGGCCTGCACACCAACTGGGAGGGCCCGCCGAACAACTGGCTCAACAAGCTCGGCCTGTGGCTCCTCGAAGCCCACTCCCTGACCGGCATCCCCAAGACGCTGCCGGACCACCACGCGGCGCCGTACTCCCTCACCGAGGACTTCGTCACCGTCTACCGCATGCACCCGCTGATCCCCGACGACTACGAGATGCGCGAGCACCGCTTCGGGCAGCGCCTGGAGACCCTCGGCTTCCGCGACATCCAGGGCAACGCGGCGGAGGCCGCCATCCGCAAGACGGGCCTGGCCGACACCCTCTACTCGTTCGGCATCGCCCACCCCGGCGCCATCACCCTGAACAACTTCCCGCGCGCGCTGCAGCGCTTCGAGCGGGACGGCGAGATCATCGACCTGTCGGTCGTCGACCTCGTCCGCACCCGCAGGCGTGGCGTGCCGCGCTACAACGACTTCCGCGCGGGCCTGCACAAGCCGCGCATCAGCCGCTTCGAGGACCTGAGCCAGGACCCCGAGACCGTCGCGCGCCTCAAGGACGTCTACGGCTCGGTCGACGAGATCGACACCGTGGTGGGCCTGTTCGCCGAGAACCCGCCGACCGGCTTCGGCTTCAGCGACACCGCCTTCCGCATCTTCATCCTGATGGCCACGCGCCGCCTGCAGAGCGACCGCTTCCTGACCGTCGACTACCGCCCCGAGATCTACACACCGCTCGGCATCGACTGGGTCGAGAAGAACGGCATGAAATCCGTGATCCAGCGGCACGCCCCGGAGCTCTCGGGTCTGCTGCCGCGTGACGCGAGCGCGTTCGCTCCGTGGCGGCAGGTGCGGCCGGTGCGGGACGGAGGCAGCGATGCCGGCGAGTGAGGGCGGGCCCGGCAGTCCGGCGGACGGACACCACCCCGGGCTCGCCGACCTCTTCGTACGCCCCCTCCTGGAAACGGTCTGGCGCCGCCGCACCCACCGGGTGAGCCGCGGCGCCACCGTCCCCGCGGGATCGATGAGTTACGTCTCCAAGGACCCTCCACAGCCCCTGACCGAGTTGGAGGAGGCGGTCCTGATCGCCCTCACCGGCTGCACCGGGCTGACCATGCCCGACCGCCCCTTCGATGACCCGCGGGGCGGCAAGCCGATCATGGCGAAGCCGAACCTGACGATGGCGGGGCGCACGGCGGGCAGTCCCGACAACGCGCAGGGCACGCACTTCTTCCTGATCAACGACACCGGCACGTACTACCTGAGGAAGCTGCCCCCCGCCCCGGAGGACCCCTTCGACGACGCGACCCTGACCGCCCGTGCACGGGAGTCCAAGGTCAAGGTCCTCGACCACCGCCTCGACGTGGCGGAGGGCCTGCGGGACTTCCCCGCCTACCTGGACTCGAACCGCTTCCTGTCCAACCTGCCGGGCACGACGATCCTGTTCCCGGTGGTGGACCTCTCCCACCAGTACATCAACGCCCTGATGTACCTGCTCACCCAGCCGGACGGGGCGCGGCCCACGCTGGTGGACGACCGGAACTTCTACCGCCCCGCCGGCGTGAAGAAGTGGGTCAAGAACGGCTTCCTGAACGAGAAGCTGAAGCTGCCGCTCGGCGCGCTCGGCCCGCTCCGCACCCAGATCGAGGCGGACCTGCTGCAGAACCTGATGCTGGTCGCGGACGCGATGGGCCTCGGTGCCTGGATCCACGCGTCCATCAACCCTCAAATCGCCCTGGGCGACCCGAAGTTCTCCCGCGCCTACGGCAGGATGCTCGGCTTCACCTTCGTCACCCCGCGCTGGCGCCCCGCCGACGTGTGGCGCTGGCACATCCCGCTCCCCAAGTACGCCAACGTGCGCTCGCACCCGGTGGGCCTGAAGGCGCCCGACGGTGAACAGCTGATCTCCGCGACGTGTCCGCCCGCCTTCGCGTCGATGTCCGACGCGGTGGACGCGGTGATCCGCGAGAAGTTCGGCCCCGGCGGCGTCTACGGCGACAAGGACGTCTTCAGCCGCATCTACCGGGAGGACTACGGTCAGCGCTACCTCGCCGAGGCGAGCGAGTACGAGGAGCGGGTGATCGAGTGCGCCCGCGACATCTGCACGTACATCCTGCGGACGCACCGCCGCTTCCCGGCGCACACGGACGCGATCCACGTCCCCGGTATCTGGCTGCAGGCCCACCACGTGGAGAACGAGTACTACGACAAGTACTTCACCCAGGGACTGACTCCGGCGCATCGTCGGCACCGGGGTCTATGGGACGAATAGAAGGGAACCACTGGTTCCGGCCACCCCGTCCGGCCCTGGCTGAAGATCACCCACGGCCTCCGCCCGGTGACCCACCGGGTTGATCAACACCATGCCTCACCAGATAAGCTCCGTTCCAGCGCCGCGAGTTGACGCGATATCAGTCTGTCGCGCACCGCGGCGCTTTCGCGCTGTCGTACGGGGGATCACGTAGGTGATCGAGGGGTGCCGCCGTCCCTGGGGGTACCGAGATGCGATGGGTGCGAACCCAAGGTTTGGGTTGTCCACTCTTCGATCGCGTTGGTTTGAGGATGCAGATGGAACTTGCCACTCCGCAGTCGGCGGCAGCCCGGGCTCCCGCCGCCTGGTACAGCTGGTGGCTGTTGCCGATCGGTCTTGGCGTCGGCAGCGTCGTCACCCTGGCCGTCGGCTCCGATCCGGCCCGAATACCCACGGCGGTCGCGGGCCTCGCCGCGGCCGCGGCCGCGGCCGCGTGCATACGGCTCCTGCTGCGCGCACGCCAGGAGCTGCGCCGCGCGACCGACGACGCACGCACCGCCCAGCTGAACCACTCCCAGCAGTGGCAGCAGCACGTCGCCTCCCTTGAGGCGCGGTACGAGGACGAACGCGCCGCCCAGGAAACCCACCAGGTCGACGAGGCCAAAGCCTGGCAGTGGAGCATCGACCGGCAGCAGGCACTGGTGGCCCGCCTGGCGGACGAGTTCCTGCCCCAGGCCTTCGACGGCCTGCGCGGCGGAGAGGCCATCGACGACGTCCTGCCGCTCGCGCTCGACCAAGAGACAGAGATCACACCGGAGTTCAGGCTCGAACTGCGCAAGGTCATGCGGACCGCTCTGATCGCCGTCGAGGAGGAGTTCAACCGCAGCACCTCCGCCGAGCAGGCCGTGATCAGCATCGGCAGCCGCATCCACGTACTCACCGGAAAGATCCGCGGCAGGCTGCACGAGATGCAGGGCGAGCACGGCAGGACCCCGGCCGTCGCCCAGGGCCTGATGGAGCTCGACCAGGCGATCGGGCCCGCCGACTGTCTGGCCGCGAGCATCGGCGTGCTCGGCGGCACGGACCGCCCCGGTCGCCAGTGGCAGGAGCCGCAGCGCCTGCTCAGCGTCGTACGCGGCGGCATCGGCCGCATCAAGGACTTCGACCGGGTTCAGCTGCGCCAGCTGCCCGAACTCGGCGTCGACGGCGGTCTGGTGGACCACCTCACGCTGATCTTCGCCCACCTGCTGGACAACGCGGCACGCTACTCGCCGCCCACCGAGCCGGTCGTCGTGTCCGGCAAGGAGGTGCCCAACGGCGTCGGCATCGAGATCCAGGACGCGGGCAAGGGCCTGACCGACGAGAAGAAGCAGCAGGCGCTCCAGTCGCTCGACGGCGTCGCCGCGGGCCCCGGCATCGGCGGGCTCTCCGAGGACGCGCACCTGGGCCTGCGCGTCGTGGGCACGCTCGCCCGCAAGTACGGCATCAGGGTCACCTTCGCGGACTCGCCCTGGCTCGGCACCTCGGTGGTCGTCGTCGTACCGCACAAGTACTTCAGCCAACTGCCGGCCGCCTCCGCGACGGTGCCGGCCCAGGCACGGACGCAGGTATCCGCCGTGGAAGCGGCCCCCAGGGCAGAGCCGTCCGTCGCGCCCGCCGCAGAGCGGACAACGGCCGACGCGGCAGCCGCCGAGGCCGCCGGAGACATCACGCCCGGCGGCCTGCCCCGGCGCAGGAGCAAGCGCACCGATTCCCCACAGGGGGCCGACCTCGGGCCGGAAGCCACGACGGGCACCCCTGTGCCGCCCGTGGTGCCGCCGGACGCGTCCTTCACCGGCATGGCGGCCTTCGCCACGGCCGGACGAGAGACCGACGAGCCCCGCACCGAAGAGAGCGACTAGCCACATGACGCAACACGAAACCGACGTGAGCTGGGCGCTCCGCGACCTGACCGAGAGCATCCAGGAGATCCGCTTCGCCCTGGTCGCGTCCAGCGACGGCAAGGCCATCACGTCGTACGGAGCCGACGACCCGGACGACGTGGACCGCTTCGCCGCCGTGGTCGCGGGCCTGCAGGCGCTCGCCCAGCCCGTCGCGGACCAGTTCCCCAAGTACGGCGGCCAGTTGCGCCTGGCAATGATCGAGGTCGACGGCGGGCACCTGTTCGTGGTGCGGGCCGGCGTCGAGACGTACCTCGGGGTCCTCGCCAAGGAAGGGCTCGACCAGGGGCTGCTCGGACACCAGATGAGGGACCTGTCCCGCAGGATGGGTGAGCTCCTGGGCACCACTCCGCGGCAGGAGGAGCAGCCTGGATGAGCGGCCCCCACCGGTCCGGCCCCCCACGGCCCACGGACCCGTCCGGTCTCGAGCGCTACTACGTGCTCACCGGCGGTCGCAGTGGACCCGGCGGGCCGGCCGCCGGCCTCGACGTGGCGACCCTCATCGTCTCCCGCTCGGCCCCCGCCCCCGGCATGCAGCACGAGCACGAGGAAATCGTGCGCTGGTGCCGCGATCCGCTGTCGGTGGCCGAGCTCGGCGCCCATCTCGGACTGCCGTTCAACATTCTCGCGGTGCTCGTGGCCGACCTGTTGGAAGCGGGCCAGGTGGACGCCCGCGATCCCATTCCGGCTTCCACACCCGGCCACGGGGCGGACCTCGCGCTCCTTGAGGAGGTACTCAGTGGACTTCAAAGGCTTTGACCGTCCGGACCAGCCGACCCCGGCGGGCTCCCTGCCCGCCGAGAGCCGCTCGGTCAAGGTGATGATCGCCGGTGGCTTCGGCACCGGCAAGACCACCATGGTCCGCTCCGTGAGCGACATCAAACCGCTCACCACCGAGGAGACCCTCACCCAGGCCAGCGTCGACGTCGACCACCTCATCGGCGTCGCCGACAAGAACGAGACCACCGTCAGCCTCGACTTCGGACGGATCGGCCTCAACGAACAGCTGGTCCTCTACCTGTTCGGGACGCCGGGCCAGGAGCGCTTCTGGTTCCTGTGGAACGGCCTGTTCAAGGGCGCCCTGGGGGCCGTCGTCCTGGTGGACACGCGACGCCTGGCGTCCAGCTTCCGGGCGATCGAGGAGATGGAGCGGCAGGGCGTGCCCTTCGTCATCGCCCTCAATGTCTTCCCGGACTCGCGGGACCACCCCGTCGAGGAGATACGCGACGCCCTGGACATCCCCGAGCACACACCGGTCGTCGCCTGCGACGCCAGGGACCGTGAGTCGAGCCGCGACGTCCTCATCGCCCTGATCCGCCATCTCAAGGAACGCTCCACCGCCGCCCTGGAGGCCGCACGATGACCACCCCTGAGACACCGGCCTCCGGCGGCTGCCCGGTCCGGCACGGCGGACCGGACGGGGTCGCCCGCCTGTACGGGGAGCACACGGCCAAGGACCAGCAGGGCATCTACGACCGGCTGCGCAAGCAGCACGGCACGGTGGCACCCGTCCTCCTCGAAGGGGACGTACCCGCCTGGCTGGTCCTCGGCTACCGCGAGAACCGGCGGGTCCTGGAGAACCCCCGCCAGTTCGCCCGTGACTCGCGGATCTGGCGGGACTGGAAGGAGGGGCGCGTCGAGGACAGCTCGCCCCTGATCCCGATGCTCGGCTGGCGCCCCGACTGCGTCTCCCAGGACGGCGAGCCGCACCGGAGGCTTCGCGGGGCGGTCACGGACAATCTCCGGGCCCTCGGGGACCGCGGCATCAAGCGGCACGTCACGCACTTCGCCAACAAGCAGATCGACGCGTTCGCCGAGGAGGGCAGCGCGGACCTCGTCGCGCAGTACGCCGAGTACCTCCCGATGCTGGTCCTGACCCGCCTGTTCGGCATGCCCGAGCGGGAGGGGCGGCAGCTCGCGGTGTCCTGCGCGCAGGTGCTCAAGGGCGGCGCGGACGCCGTGGCGCACAACGACCGCATCATGCAGATCCTGCTGGCCCTGGCCGAGCGCAAGCGCGCCGAGCCGGGCGCGGACTTCACGACCGGGCTCCTCGGCCACCAGGCGGGCCTGGACGACGACGAGATCCTGAACCATCTGCGCCTGGTCCTGATCACCGCCCACACCACCACGAGCAACTTGCTCGCCCGGGTCCTGCAGTCCGTGCTCACGCACACCTCGCACATGGCAGGACTGGTGAGCGGACAGCTCAACATCTCCGCCGTGGTGGGCGAGGTCATGTGGAACACCCCGCCGCTCGCGGTCCTGCCGGGGCGGTTCGCCACGGCCGACCTGGAGCTCGGAGGCCGGCAGATCAAGGAGGGCGACCTGCTCGTCCCCGGCCTGGCCGCGGGCAACCTGGACCCCGAGATCAGGCCGGACTCCTCGACCGACCTGCACGGCAATCAGGCCCATCTCGCGTTCAGCGGCGGTGCGCACGAGTGCCCCGGGCAGGGCCTGGGCCAGGGGATCATCGAGACGGCCGTCAACGTCCTGCTGCACCGGCTCTCCGGGCTGCGCCTCGCGGTCGCGCCCGACGAGCTGACCTCCACCGCCTCCACGTGGGAGGCGCGGCTCGACCGGCTTCCGGTCGAGTTCGCCGCGCAGAGTGCCGTGGCGTGAAGCCCCGTCGGCCGGAGGGGCCACGCGGTCCCTCCGGCCGAACGCAGTCGTGCGTCGGGCGCAGTCCGTCAGACGGTGAGCAGGTCGTCGAGCGACCCGCGCCCCTGCTCCTCGGCCACAGCGGCCGGAGTGTCCTTGACCGCCGCGTACCGGCCCGTGACCAGCGCCCACTCGTAGTTGCCGTTGATCCAGTGCCGCGCGGCCTCCACGCCCATCCCCACCAGGTCGCGCTCGCCCTCGGAGAGGCCGAGCTGGTCGCACATGGCGGGTACCCGCGCCTCGTACGCCAGGTAGTCCCCGAGCCGCTCCGTGGTCATCCTGATCGCCTCGGCGGCGGCCTCCTCCCATGAGCAGCCGCGCTCGCCCCGCAGCACGGTGATGAGGTTGTGGCCGTCCCCGCGGCGCTTCTCGCGCTCGAAGGAGTGAATGTCGTTCATGAACCCGATGGTGTCCGCGGCGGCGTCCCGCAGCCCGATCATGACCGGATGCGCCTGAGCCTGCGCGGGCACCTCGAAGCGGCGGCTGCGCTCACCGGCGTCGATGCTGTGGTGGATGCCCACCGTGCGGCGCCGGAAGTCCGTGTACGCCCCGAGTCCGAGGGCGGTGCCCCGCGCGGCCAGGTCGACCTCCTCGGTGTGCGCGACCAGGAACCGCCCCCAGGACGCGGCGAACCGCGTCCGCCAGGCCAGCGACATGCCGTCGGCCAACTGCCCCCACACCTGCGCCCAGGCCACCGTGATGGGGCAGATGACGCGGGGCTCGCTCCCGGCGGGACGCAGCGGCGTCGCGATGAGCTCGCGGGCGACCTCCGCGATGCGGTCGGCGCGGTCGGGGCGCCCGGTATCGAACTGGTCGTCGAAGAGGAAGGCCAGGGAGAACCAGTTCATCAGGACGACCATGTCGTCGGCGGACGCGTGCGGGTACGTGCGTATCGCTGCCTGGGGCAGGTCCCAACTCTCGTACTCCTCGAAGCCGGCCTGACTTCGGACCAGACCCATGTCCTTGACCCACCGCAAGTGGCGCTCGCGCGCGTACTCGAGGTGCTCGCTGACGGGGGTGGTGAAGGGGAGGTCGAACCGGACGTCCTGCGGCATGCACGTTCTCCTAGTAATGCGCAGCCGGGATTCCCCCTGCACCCAGCATGCGAGCGTGTGTTCGGTTGATCGATCAACTGCGCTAGCAGACTGCCCCTGCGGTAAACGATCTATGCTGTGATGGAGATCATTCCGTTTGTGAACGGGCTGCTGTGGAACGGGGGTTGCGCTTGAGGGGCGGCGCGTGTGCCGGGCCCGCGCGTACCCGTTCGGCCGTACCCCGGGCTGGCCCCTCGGCCATTGCGGGTAGTTGATCCGACATGCCCCCCGCATCTGGTGCGCCGAACCACACGGGCCCCGCGCCGAACGGACGCCGGCTCCCGCGCCTCCACCGCCGCTTGGCGACCTCGGTCGCCGGGATCGCCTGGAACCGCGGGCGCGAGATGGAGCTGATGCATCGCGCCATGGGCTTCGCCGCGCTCGGCTTCCTCACGCTCGTGCCCCTTCTCGTCGTCGTCGCCGCGGCCGACCTGGCGAGGGGAGAGGGCTTCGCCCGATGGCTGGTGCAGGGGCTCGGCGTCTCCGCGGTGCCGGAGGAGGAGATCGAGCGGCTGTTCGGCGCGCCGGGGCGGGCACTGCAGCGGACCACGGCGCTCGGCCTCGCCGCGCTCGCCGCGTTCGGCGTGACCTTCGGATCCGCCGTCCAGACCGGCTACGAACGGGTGTGGGGGCTGCCCCCGGCGCGCTGGCACACCATGTGGCGGCACGTCGTCTGGCTGGCCGTCCTTGTCGCCGTCCTGCTGCTCTTCGTCACCGTGCCCTCGCCGGCGGAGTCGTCCGCCGCCGGGACGGCCCTGGTCACCGCGGGCGATGCCATCGGCGCGTTCTTCTTCTTCTGGTGGTCGCAGCGGCTGCTGCTCTGCGGCCGCATCCGCTGGCGGGCCCTGCTCCCCGGAGCCGCCGCGACGGCTCTCGGGCTGCTCGGGCTGCGGATCTTCTCGCAGTTCGTCTTCTCCCCGCTGATCGCGTCGAACGCGGTGACGTACGGCCCGATCGGAACGGTCCTCGTCCTGCAGTCCTGGCTGCTGGGGGTGGGCTTCGTCGTGTACGGAGGGGCGCTGGTGGGACGCCTCGTCCACGAGCGGCGGCTACAGCGCTGACCGCGGGCCGGCGGGGTGCTGGAGGGCGGTGGCCACCCGGACCAGGTGGGCTCGTTCCTCTGCCGGTGGGACCAAGGGCAGGGGAGCCGCGGCGGTGTCCGGCCGAGGGGGAACACCTTGCCGTTTGCGGGTGATGGCATCGATGAGCGTCGCGGCCGCGCAAGCGGCGGTGAGGTCCGGGTCGGGAGTGGTGGAGGGAGCCGACCGCAGGACGCGGTCTGCGGGCTCGGGCCGCATCCAGGGGTGTAGGGCGTGGATGGCGTCGGAGATCTCCACGATGCGGCGCGGCAGGTACCACTTCGTGACGTTGAGGGCGAGCTTCTCCGCGAGAGGGCCGGGCGGGGCGAGTGCCAGGCGTGGATCGCTGGCCTGCATGGTCAGTTTCCACAGGGGGCGAAGTGTGCGGAAGTCACGGCGCTCCTCGATCCAGGCGTCCAGTGCGGGTGTCAAGTAGCCGTACTGGATGAGAAGGGTGCCGACGCCGCTCAGCATTGGCGCGCCGAGGTGCAGTACGTCGATGTGATGGGCGCCGAAGGAACTGGCCGTCAGCGGGGGGAGTTTGAGCGCGAACGAGGAACCCAGGAGGAGCGCCCCGAGCTGAACCGCGCGCAGTCCGCGGCTGATCGAGGGGCGCTCGTACGGGCGGGCCAGGAGAATTCTTCTGCAGTGGTTCGCGGTGGCGAGGAGGGGAGCGGCGATGGCCACCCAGGTGGTGGCGAAGAAGTACACCACCAAGGGATGGGTGTCGACCGTGACGCGGCCCGCCCCCAGGTCCTGCGGGTAACGCAGGGCAGCCATGAAGTAGAGCGCGACCATGGCGAGGCCGAGCGGCGGGTACAGCGTGATCGGGTACACCGGATGACGCGGTCCCGGACGGCGGGCGCTGCCGTGGTCCTGGCTCCAAAGGTGCACCAGGACATGCGAGTTGATGGAGAAGCCGAAGACGCACAGATAGATCAGCAAGGTGCCGAGCGTGGCGATGCCGGAGACGGATCCGAGCCATCGGTAGACGGCCGGATGCATGAGCAGAAAGGAACCGGCAGCCAGCAGGGTTCCCCGGGCGAGGATGCTCAGGGAGCGGGAGGAGTTGTTGCGCAGGGCGAGCATCTTGCTGGCTGCCGTCATGACCGACAGGCCACCGAGGAGAAAGTAGAGGGTGACGTAGACGGTGTTGAGGCCCGTCATCAGACACCGGTTCTGCGATGGGCCAGAGAGGCCGCGAGCTGGGCGTTGCCGATCTGATCCGCCCGCAGGTCCAGCATGGTGACCAACTGGGTGGCCACCACTTCCGCCTCCCGTTCTTGCGGAGACCCGTAGTGGGAGCGCCCCATCAAGACCCCGCGGACGACGTCCGGGTGGATCCCGGGCAGCAGCGTGCGCACCGTGGCTCGGTCGAACAGGGCGCCTTGCGCCGGCGTGTGCCCGCGCCACAGGTGCACGAGCTCATGGCAACTGATGAGGATTCTGTTCAGGGGTGACGCACTGTCGCCGATGACGATGACATCGCGGTGGGGCAACTGAGCGCAGAAGCCGGTGAGTCCGGAGGGAAGCCGGCGATGGGTGACCTCGACCGGTCTTTCACGTGCTCGTGCCACCGAGTCGACGACATCCTTCAGTACAGGCAATTCCGGAAGATCGAGTTTCCGGATGAGCCGGATTGCGCGCCGCCGTTCACGGCCGATTCGCATGGTGCCCCCGTAGTGATTGGACGCTTGTGGTCTGGTCAGGACCACGTGTGTGGTCTGGTCAGGACCACGTGCGAGTGATCCTATGACTACTTGCCTGATCTCGGACACGGGGGCGAATCTCTTCGTCGATCAGCCTGTTTGCCAGGGTGATGTCGGTGGTGTCGCGCGCGGTGCGGGGCTATGAGGCGGCGTCGTGTGGAGTCGGGTCCGCGAGCAGGCTCTCGATCGCGGCCGCGACCTCTGACGCCTGCCCCGGGGGGAGACCAGCCATGCGGAACGCGATCTGCGCCGCGGCGGGACTATGAGAGATGCGGCGATAGGCGGCCAGGGCCTTGAGGGTGTCCTCGAGTTCGATGGCCACTGGTTCGCTGCTGTCGTAGGTGAGCGCTTCTCGGCGGACTCCGAAGTGGTGGGCAATGGAGCCGAGGTCATCCGTCAGAAGGGCGTCGATGCCGACCCGGAGGAAGGCTGCCAGCGGTGCCAGCTTCGACAGTGTGGGCTGACTGTGTCCCTCCAGCAGCTTGTCGAGATAGGTCGACGACATCCCCGAGGCCCTGGCCGCCGCCCGCAGTGAATAGCGCTGCCCATGCTCGTCCACGCGCTGCGCCAGCAGGTGGTTGAGGCGGTCGGTGAAGCGTGCGGAGATGTGCTCCTGCGGAGGGTCGCGGTGCGGGGGCTCGAGCGGTCGACCGCGGCGAAGGCCGGCGATCCGTGCCACTGCCACGCCCGTGGCCTCAGAGACCTCCTGGTTCGTCCATGGCCGGCCCAGCCGGGCAGGTATGACGTTCTCGAACAGGCGCTCCAGACGTACTGCCACGCGCTGAGCCAGCTCGTCGCCACTTTCACTCACAGCCAAGCTCCTTGTCTGCCCAGGGCGTAGGGGGCCAGGGGAGTCTAGAGGGCCCTCGAAACGCTTCACATGGCCGCTTCCCACACCCGGAAGAACTGCCCGTTGCCGGGCGGGCCTTCGAGAGCTCAGTGATGGTGCCATTAATAGTTGACACTTGCGCAGGTGGCCAGTGAGGATTCGGTGCGAACGGCTGATCGGGCGGATGCACCTCCAGCACGGCATGTTCAGGGGGATTCTCATGTCTACTTACAGGCTTCATGTGCCGAGAGGTGCGTATCTCGAGCCGCCTGACGCCCGGGTGCGCCCGCGGCTCGTCGCCCCTCCGCCGGAAGGTGCCTGTGACGGTGTGTCATGGCTCGGCCTTCGCCAACGACCTTGCCCACGCTCGATGTTCCGCCATGCGCGGAAATCTCTTTGAGTCTGGAGCCGTGCCCACTGCGCCGGAATGATCCGTGAGTCGCGATGCCCCCCACGGCAACCGACCCTCGTGCAGGAGCCGTTGACCACACCGGCTCCGATTGCCGTCCCCCGGGGACGGGCATGCCCTCTCCGCGGTGCGTCCTTGACCGGGCGGGACGCGGTCGCCCAGCAGGTCGGGCGCCCCTTTCCCTCCGAGTGCCTCAAGTACGCCGACGGGCGACTGCCTGACCGTTGTTGGCCCGACGGGGCCGAAATGTACCTGCGTGATGCACCTACCTAGTGAGGCTCGACTTGCCCCCCACGCCCGAGTCCTTTCCGTACCCGTCCTTCGTGCCCGCACCGCTCTCCGGCCGGGGTGCACGTAGGCCTCCGTCGGCCCCCACGCAGTTGCACGCCACACGCCAGGATGCCGAAAGGTTCGCGAGGCACACCCGGCAGGGACTCGCCATCTGTCTGACCACGCCCCTCCTGGTCTTCGTCCTGATCGCGGAGATGCCCGATCCGCACCCCGTACTCGGGCTCGTATCCGTCCTGTACGCCCTTCACTTGGGGGCATTGCTTCGCCCGATGTGCACCGGATGCCGCTACCCGGTCCCACCGCTCGCCCTGCTAGCCCCCACCTTCGTGTGGCTGGCCTGTCTGTGGCTGCTCCCCTATACGGGCGCCTTCGCACGGTCGGAGGTCGTCCCGCTCTCCGGAATGGCCGCCGTGCCCGTGGCCGTCGCGGCGGCCGAGTTGTCGCTGCGCGTTCAACTGATCACCGGCGCCACGTGTCTTGTGGTGGCCGCCGCCGTCAGTCCGGACCCGGTGACATCGGCACTGGTCGCCGGGGGGATCTTCCTGACCATCATCATCGCCGTCCGCAGCGTGATGCGACCCGTCTCCGTCATCTCCCGGCTGGAGGCAGCCGCGGACGTGGCGGCCTTGCACGCGGTGGCCGAGGAACGGCTGCGGATGTCCCACGATCTGCACGACACGCTGGGCCGGCATCTGGCCATCATCGCTCTCAAGTCTGAACTCGTCGCACGCACGGGCAAGTTGAACGAGATGGAGGAGGTGCAGGTGTTGGCGAAGGCGTCTCAGAGTGAGCTGCGGGCGGTGGTCAACGCCGTGCGCACCGCGTCACTCGACGACGAGCTGGACGGCGCGCGCTCCCTGCTCCGGGCCTTCGGCGTCCGGTGCGACGTGATCGGCGGGGACCACGGCCTCGGCCTGCCCCGCGAGGTACGGGAGGTCCTCGGATGGGCCGTGCGGGAAGCGGCCACGAACGTCGTCCGGCACGCGTCCGAGGCCACCGCCTGCACGATCACGCTGGCCCTGTCCGGCGAGCCGGAGGCCAGGGAGTGCGCCTTGCGGGTGGTGAACGACGGCGTGTGTGACATGCAGGGCCAGAGGGTGGAACTGGGTACGGGCATGAACGGGCTGAAGCGGCGTGTCGCACCGCTGGGAGGGCGCCTGGAACACGGACCTCGGCCTCACGGCACGTACCACCTCTTGATCACCGTCCCCCTTGCGCGAGAGGTGTGAGGCGTGCGGATTCGAGTCCTCGTGGCCGATGACGAGAAAATGATCCTGGGGGCACTCTCCGTGCTGTTGGCGGCGGAGGAGGATCTCGAAGTGATCGGTGAGGCGGCAGGCGGTGTCGAAGCGGCCGAGATGGGGAGGAAGCTCGTTCCGGATGTCTGCGTGCTGGACTTGAGCATGCCCGACAAGGGCGGCATCAGCGTCATCCGGGATCTGCGGCAGGCCCGCCCCTCCATACGGTGCCTCGTGGTCACCTCCCACACGGCGCCCGGATATCTCGCGTCGGCCCTGTCGGCGGGAGCCTGGGGGTTCGTACCGAAGACGACGTCCGCGAAAGAACTGGCCGTCATCGTCAGGACGATCCATCGGGGCGCCCGCTATGTCGATCCGGAGATGGCCGCGAGGGCGATGTCGGCGGGCGAGTCGCCGCTGACCCGGCGGGAGACGGACATTCTGGCGCTGTCGGCGGACGGGGCGCCCATAGACACGGTGGCGCGGCGCGCGGTCCTGTCGCCCGGGACCGTACGCAACTACCTCTCGAAGATCGCGGGCAAACTGAAGGCGGCGAACCGGCATGAAGCCGCGCATGTCGCCCGTCGGCAAGGCTGGATCTGACCCCGGCGGAGCGGTGTCGGGGGCGTCTCGCCTGTAGGTGGCGTCGGTCACATTTTCTGCGGCCATGGTGTTCGCGGCGCCGATCGATGCGGCGAATTCGCAGGTCAGGGCGGTAGCTGCGGCATGGATCGCGGTGGCATGCGTCATGCCGGAGCCGTGACGCATGTCAAGCATTCAGAAGAATCGGCTCCGCTTAGCGGTGTGATCTGCGCCCTAACGAGGTCTCAAGGGTGCTGCTTGTATCCACTGCGGGGGACCGACGGAGACTCCTGTACGAGCCCTCCGTGAGACCAGCAGGAGGGGCGTCGTATGCCGGATGCGGTGATCGTCGGTACGGGTCCCAATGGGCTCGCCGCCGCTGTGACGCTGCTGCGGGCGGGTCTCAGCGTCGAACTGTACGAGGCGCACGACACGCCGGGCGGGGGTCTGCGCACCGAGCCGCTCTTCGACTCCGATGTCGTGCACGACATCTGTGCGGCTGTGCACCCCATGGCTGCCGCGTCCCGATTCTTCCGGGAGTTCGACCTGCCCGCGCGCGGCGTCGACCTGCTCCAGCCCGAGATCCCCTACGCCCATCCGCTGTTGGGCCAGGATGCCGTCCTCGCCCACCGCGACCTCGCCGAGACGAGCGCAGGGCTCGGCGAGGACGGGGAACGCTGGCGGCGGCTCATGACGCCGCTCGCCGCGCACAGCCGGGGTGTCGTCGACCTGATCCTTTCCGGCCAGCGCGGCATTCCCGACGACCTGGCGGCGCCGTTGCTCCTGGCGCCCAGGGTCCTCACCCATGCCACCAGGCTGCCGTTCCGCACCGAGAGGGCTCGTGCGCTGCTCACGGGTGTCGCCGCGCACGCCGTCGGCAGGCTGCCCTCGCTGGCCGCCAGCGCCGTCTCGCTGCTCCTGGGCCACTTGGCGCACACCACGGGATGGCCGTTGCCCCGGGGCGGCAGCGCCCGCATCGCCGACGCGCTCCTCGCGGACATCGCCGCGCACGGCGGCCGCGTCCACACCGGCCGGCCCGTCAAGGACCTCGGCGAACTCGGGGGCGTACCCCTGGTGTTGCTCGACACCAGCCCCAAGGGGCTCCTCCAGCTCGCGGGCGACCGACTGCCCGCGCGCTACCGCCGGGCCCTGGAACGCTTCCGGTACGGGCCCGGGGCGTCCAAGGTCGACTTCCTGGTGTCCGGGCCCATCCCATGGACCGACCCCGAAACCGGCCGGGCCGGCACCGTCCACCTCGGCGGCACCCGCGCCGACATGTTCCGTACGGAGTCCGCGGCCGTACGCGGCACCCAGGACCCCGAGCCGTTCGTGCTCCTCGTCGACCCCGCCGCCACCGACCCCGACCGGACCGTCGGCGGCAGACGTCCCGTCTGGGCCTACGCACACGTTCCGCACGGCGACCTGCGGGACCCCGTGGACCTCGTCCGCCGCCGCATCGAGCAGTACGCGCCGGGCTTCGGTGACACCGTCGTCGCTGCGCGCGGCGTGAGCGCCGCCGCATACGAGACGTACAACCCCAACTACGTCGGCGGCGACATCGGCGCAGGGGCCATGACCCTGCGCCAGTCGCTGCTGCGCCCCGCCGCGAAGTGGGACCCGTACAAAGTCCCGCTACCCGGCCTGTACCTGTGCTCGGCCTCTACTCCGCCGGGACCCAGCGTGCATGGAATGTCCGGCTATCTGGCCGCGCTCTCCGCGCTGCGCCGCGAACACGGCATCCGAACCCCGCCGTCGCTCCGCCCGCACGGCAGCACGTCAGGCATGCCGGGCCGTGACCACGGAGGGAGGCAAGCATGACCCGGCACGACTCGCAGCGCCACCGAGCCGACCGCGGCGCGCTCGGCCGCCTAGTACCTGCCGGAGCGCACCACCGCGGTCACGGCCCGGCGAGGGCTCTTCCGCAGCGTCAGTTCGGCCGCTATCGCGGAAACAGGAATCTCCGGCCGGTCCAGCGGCCTGCCTCCGTCGACCATGAACGACCCCGCTCCCGTCGCGCCGCGCGCCACGTGGCGGGGGCCGAGGCTTCGATGCGCAGCGCCCGGTCGTGGGCGGTTCCCCGCGCGAAGGCGAACATCTCCCTCTAGTCCAGGAGCAGACCGCCGCCGAAGAGCGCCGTCCACGGCTCCATCTTCACGGTCACGTCCACCGCCCTGGCCCCCTCGCGCTGCCTGCGGGAGTGCACCAGCTCGCGCGGACCGGACTCGCTCAGCACGTATGTATCGGGGCAGCGACGCAGCGAACTGCGGTATCCGGCCCGGTCGTACAGCCATCATTCGTGCATCGCTGTATGGACGTGATGAATGACCGGTCGGACAATTTCTCCATTCATCGGCCGAAATTATGTGTAGCGATGCCGTCGGTAATTCAAGTGGCCTACATGTGGGGGTAGTGATACCCGATCACTGAGGCAGAGGGAAATCGGTGACGCAAGGGAACGCATTCTGCGCCTCGCTCCGGGCTCGATGGGCGAACAGGGGCAAGATGCGATCTCTACTTTAGGCACAGCTCATCGGTGGGGAGCAAGGTCTTCTTGACTCCTTTCTTTACCGGGTGGCACCCTCACCTGTTTTCCGACACTTACGTTTGTCACATTCAGCGGGAATCGGCCCACGTCATCAGGCCATCGCTCCCCGCCGGGTGAACCTTGGCTGGCTGGAAAGCGCCCTACCGAGCGCCCGACGTGACGGGGGCTCCGGGCCGCAGCCAGCGAGGACTGGCGCCGGCCCCCCTCATCGGGCCGTGACTCCGTGGCGAGACATCGCCCGCAGGGGCTGAATACCGGTCGGCCAGTTTCAGCCAGCGCGACAGACCTGAATTCTTAGCTCTTGCGCCCTCGTTCTCACTGGTCAACGCGTAAAGCATGACTAATGTCATCGCCGACTTCACGCCAAGGGCCGAGAAGTTCCAACGGTCAGCCGATCGCCATTTCCTTTCCGTGTGTGATGCACGTCACATGCAATGGGCTTGATTTCAAGCTCTGCAATCTTCATATAGTGGTGCCCGTAACGGGGAGTTGATCGATCGTTGGCGAGCGGGTGCCGAGTAAGAAACTCAGGCGATGCTCGGAATTCTAGCCGCCCATGAGGGACGTGCGTGTTCCGTTGATTCATGGGCGATATTCCATGCAGGAAATCTTGTGTACTGCTCCATGTCGGGCTGCATCCATATTCGCTCCAAGGGTGCATTCTGTCGGCATTGCGTACATCGGCGACGATTCCAACACCCCGACGCCTCGATTGAAATCAACAGGAGGAATGGATCATGGGCAAGATAGCTGCCTTTATGAACCAGCAGGAGCTGGGCTCCCTCGAGGACGGCCTGATGAATGCCGACGGCACTCCCGTCATGGCGACTCCGGCCGTTGCCGTGCCGGTCACGGCCAAGATCACGGCCGGCATCGTCGCCTTCACCGTCCCGGTCGGTGCGTACGTCGCCGGTCGTGTCGTCAACTAAAGGCCGCCAGGCCTTCCGAGCGTCTTCGAAAAGGAGATCAGAATGACTCACATCATCGACAGTGTGCGTTCGATCACGGAGCCGACCCTGACCGAGGGTGAGCAGGACCGTGTCACCCGCACCATGCCGGTCGCATTCACGCCGGCCGTTCTCGTCACCTGCCCCTACGCGGGCGGTGGCCTCGCTGCCGGCGCGACCATCGTCGGCGCCTACGAGCTCGGCCGTGCCGCCGGCGCCGGCGGCAAGTAGAGAACACCATCAGTAGCCCTTGACATGAGTGTGGGCTTTTGAAGCCGCTCGGAGCGTGACGTCTGCGAGCACCAGACGAGCTGTCGGGCCGCGCCGGAATCGCGGCCCGACAGCTTTCAGATATTAGCTCACCCATGGTTCAGTCGTGAGGAACATCCTGTGAGACGAATGAAGAAGCTTGTCTCGTCGCTTTTCTCTCCGGTGCCAATATCCCGGGACCGTACCCTGGGTCTATCTGAGCGACTCTCCGCGCTCACCACTCTCTCCTCCTCCCTCGAATATCTGCACCAGCACAAACAGCTGGACCCCGGTGGACTAAATGACTGGGAAATCATGAAGGAGGCACCGGAGACCAAGAACCTGGCAATTCGCAAACTCACCGAGGCCGTCAGTGGCAAGAAGATGACGGTGGCGATACACGTCGCGCGAGCCGCCGTGAGCGCTGGTCTCCTCCTTCCGGGAAACAGCAGATGGCGCGGGGCCGGCGGCCTTTTCCTCACGGCGTCGACCTCCGTTCTGCAGACACGCCACCGCTATGGCACCGACGGTTCGGACCAGGTGGCGAACCTGGTGCAGACCGCCACCGGCCTTGCCCGCCTCTCGCAGAGTCCACAGACCAAGGACGCATTCCTCTGGTACGTGGCCATGCAGGCGAGCCTGGCCTACGCGGCTTCCGGCTGGGTCAAGCTCATCGGTGAGAAATGGCGTGACGGCTCGGCGCTGCCCGGCGTGATGCGCACCCGCACCTACGGGTTCGAGAGCGCTTACCGCCTCACCCAGCGCTACCCGCGGACCGCGAAATACGTGCAGCACAGCGTGCTCGCGATGGAATGCCTCTTCCCGGTCGTGTACCTCGCCGGAGGCAGGCTGACCCGTCCGATGATCGCGGCAGCGGGAAGTTTCCACGTAGCCAATGGCTTTGTCATGGGACTCGGACGCTTCATGACGGCTTTCCCGGCCATGCACCCCATGGTCGCCTACACCACCGCACCCAAGACGCACCCGTTGGTGGCGGGCCGCGACGACCGCGCGGTGAAGGCCGCGGGCCTGTTCCTCGCCGGTGGCATCGCCGTCGCCACCGCGGTAGCCGCCCAGCGCCGTGCCATCGTCCTCGAAGGCTGGCCCACGTCACGGAAGTTCGTCACCCGACACGGCAACGAGCTCATGTACGAGACGGGCGGCCGGGACGACGAGACGGATGCTCCGGTGCTCGTCTTCTGCGCGGGGCTCACCTCGACGTCCGAGCACTTCGCGTGGATCACCGAGCGGTTCGTGAACGACTCGGACAGCGCGGTCGTCGCCTACGCGCGAGCCGGGTACGCGGGCAGCCTCCGCCGGACCAACGAGCCCTTCGTCCTGGACGAGTCGGTCGACGACCTGGAAGATCTGATCCGCGCCACCGTGCCCACGCACCGCAAGGCGGTCCTGGTCGGCCACTCCCTGGGCGGAGAGCTGATCCGCCGGGTCTCGGCCCGGATTCCGGACCGGATCGCCGGCCTCGTCTACCTCGACCCGTCCCACCCCGCCGAGCTGCAGCGCTCCGAGCGCCAGAGCGACGGCGCGAAGGACCTCAACGACAACATCACGCACGCGGCCCGCTACCTCTCCCTGGGCACCGGCATCCTCATGAGCCGTCCCGCGTGGCTCGACAGGCTCCCGGCGAACTATCGGGACAAGGTGTTCGCCCAGTACACCGACGCCCGCCTCTGGAAGGCGGGCAGGCGTGAATGGGCGGCGGTCGAGAAGGACTTCAGGTCCTTCGACGGCGACCTGCCGCAGGTGGAAGCGCCCGCGCTGATCATCGCTGCGCAGCAGACCGTGGATCAGGATCCCGAGCAGCTCCTGATGTACAACGAACTCGTCCGGGTGCACCAGGGCGGCGAGGTGAAGGTCGTCGAAGGGGCCGACCACGACTCCCTGCTGACCAACGCGCTCTACGCCCACAAGACGGTGCAGCACATGACCGACTTCCTGAACGGCACGGGCGACGCGCGCAGCGAGTCCGCCGACGACGAACAAGGAGCACAGAGGTGACGCCGACAGCCCTGCTCAAGGACACGTTCACCGGCCCCGGCTGTGTGGCGCGCGTCGTGGGAGCGGGGATGCTGGTGGCGACCGTCGCCGCGCAGCACCCGCACCCGGCGTTCGACAGGGTCCGCTCCAAGGACCTCTTCTCCTTCATCCCGAACTGGAAGTTCTTCGCCCCGAACCCGGCGACACACGACTTCCACTACGTCTACCGCACACTCGACCACGCGGGCGGGACGTCGGAGTGGAGCGAGATCGACATGATCGAGCCCCGAAGGATGTACCAGGCGTTCTGGTTCGCCACCCGCCGCCCGGAGAAGTCGGTGTTCGACCTGTGCACCGCCATCCTCCAGCAGGCCACCAAGGCCGGTGCGACGGAGGTGCAGAAGACCTCCTCCTACCGGGTCCTCGCCGAGTTCATCCGCAAGACGATCCGCGGACAGCAGGGTGAGGCGAACGTCAAGGGGTTCCAGTTCGCGGTCGTGCGAGCCGCAGGGCACGACACCAGCGAGGAGCCCGAGCCCCTGTTCATCTCCCCGTACACGCCGATGGGCCGGGTCGGTCCGCACCTCGCTGCCGCCTGAGCACCACCGAGAACCACCGCCACACCAGTGTTGGAGAACGCGCCATGACCACCGCCCCGATCCCCGCCGACGACTTCGTCGGCTACCTTCGCACCTACACCGCCGACGCATTCGCTTCCGAGCAGAGCCTCGAAGACGTCTGGGATCGCTACCACGTCCCCGACGCCATCCATGTGGTCAACCGGAAGCAGCGCGACCGGAACGGCGCACTGAAGAACCTTTCGCAGTGGCGGGCGGACCAGACGCCGTACGAGCTGTGGATTCACGAGGCGGTGGTGGACGGAAACCGTGCCGCCGCCCGGTACACCATCAGCAAGCCCCTGGTGATGCAGGTACGACACAACACCGAAGCGGTGATCTTCGCCGACCTCGCGGACGACGGACGCGTCGCGGCCACCGTCACCACCGCGCGGTCGACCTACGGCTGGGGCAGCTCCGACACCGAGACCTGGGACAGCGACGCGGCGTCCGTCGACGCACCCAGCGGTGCGCCGACGGACCCCGCGGCCTACCTCACGGCCTTCGCGGAGCTGGCCAACGACCCGGGCGTGCCCCTCGAAGAGGCCTACGACCGGTTCCACACCCCCGACTCCGTCCAGTACATCAACGGCACGTCGATGCAACGCCCCGCGGCCCTGCAGTCCCTCGCCGCGGCCCGCGACAAGGGACCCGACTACACCCTGGACGTCCACGCGGCACTCACGCAGGGCAGCCGTTTCGCCGCCCGCTACTCCATGGTGCCCTCGCGGGACGGGCGCCGGGCCGGCGAGATGGAGGTCTTCACCTTCGGCGAGTTCGCCGACGACGGACGCGTCCGCCTGCTCCGCTCCGTGATGCAGACCAGGAGCGGCTACTGGCCCACCTGAGCCGCGCCACAGCCCCCGGACACCGCCCATGGGAAGTGACCCCCGTAATGACCAGCACAGTTGCAGACATCGGCTACGGCGCACAGTTCGCGAAGTGGTACGACCGGATCTTTCCCAGAGGCGCCGACGCCCAGATCACCGCTGACGCCCTGGTCCGGCTCCACCCCGACCCCGAAGCCGGAACCATCGAGTTCGGGGTCGGCACCGGACGCATCGCCGTCCCGCTCTCCCAGAAGACCGGGCAGGTGACGGGGGTCGACTCGTCCCCGGAAATGCTCGCCCAACTCGCCGACGCCCCGGGCAGCGACCAGGTCGTCCCCGTGCACGCGGACATCCGCACGTACACCGACACCCGCACCTACGGCCTGGTGTACGTGGTGTGCGGAACGCTGTCGATGCTGCTCAGTCCCGAGGACCAGCGGGAGACGGTGTGTCGTGCCGCCGAACTGCTCTGCCCCGGCGGCCGGTTGGTGGTGGAGACCGGCAACCGCCCCGCGGTGGAGGCACTCCACGAGGGCCAGTTGCGAACCACCCTCTTCACGCCCTACCCGGAGCCGGGAACCGGACTGCAGACCCACTCCACGCTCACCTCCGAGATCTGGCAGTGCTCCCACATCTGGTACGAGTCCGACGGCACCACCCGTGTCGGCAGTGAGCTGGCGCGCCTCACGACCCCCGACGAGGTCGACGGATACGCCGCGGCGGCCGGACTCACCCCCGAAGGCGGCTACGCCGACTGGAATCTCTCCCCCTACACCGAGCAGTACCCGATGTTCCTGACCACGTATACGAAGAGCGCCTGAGCGACCGCCGGTGTAGCGAGCAGTACAAGGGAGGAACCAGGATGACGACAAGCCGTGCGGTGTGGTTCGCGGTCACGTTCGCCTTCGCGGCGCCGGGCATGTCCGCGGTGTTCCGGGAGAACGGACGGCTCACCAGACGGGCGATGGCCCTCGGTATCGTCTTCGCCACGAGCATCGCGGTGATCATGGCCATCTCCTTCGGGCGGGACGCGTCGTGAACTTCTCCGCGATCGTCCGGCGTCACCGGGTGCTCCTCGCCGTCGGCATCCTCCTCGGTCTCGGAGGCACCGCAGCGACCCTCGTGCAGCCGCTCCTCATCGGCGACCTGATCGAAGCCGTCTCCCTGGACAAGTCGACGACCTGGCCGATCCTGTCCATCGCCGGCCTGTTCGTCGCCGACGCGGCGCTCGCCGCCACCCACTTCTACCTGATCGGCCGGGCGGGCGAGAACATCGTCCTCGACATGCGCTCCACCTTGACGGGTCGCTTGCTCCACTCCCGGATACGGGCCTTCACCAAGCTCGAACACGGTGACGTGTTCACCCGTACCGTCTCCGACACCTCACTGGCCCGGATCGCTCTGTCCTCGTCCGTCGCCCAGATGATCACAGCCGGATTCACCACGGTCGGCTGCATCGCCGTCATGGCCTGGATCGACTGGCGGCTGCTCCTGGTCACCGCCGGCTGTCTCGGCGCGGCGTCCACCCTCGCGCTGTTCCTGGCCAGAGCGGTCCGCAAGGCGGCGGTCCAGAACCGCGAGGACACCAGCGACTACGGGTCCGGACTCCTCCGTGTCCTCGGCGCGCTCACCACGGTCAAGGCCTCCGGCGCCGAGAATCGCGAGGCCGAGCGGATCGATGGGCTCGCCGGCGCCGCACGCGGCAGCGGAATCCGGGTGACCCGGCTGTCGGCGATGCTGATGCCCGCCATGAACGTGGGCACGCAGGTTTCCCTCGCGGTGGTCATCACCTGGGGTATGGCCCGCACCACCACGGGAGCCCTCCCGGCCGCGGATCTCACCTCCTTCATCATGTACCTCTTCTATCTCGTCTCACCGCTGGTCACGCTCTTCATGTCGCTGGGAGAGTTCCAGCAGGGCCGGGCCGCCATCGACCGCGTCAACGACCTCGCCACCATCGACCAGGAGACCGTGGAGGCCTCGACGGGACCTGTGGCGGCAGGGAGCCGGGGCAAGGTCGACGGCATCGCCGCCGTCGAGTTCCAGAACGTCACCTTCAGCTACTCCGACCCGGCGCCCCGAGCCCTCGACGACGTCTCGTTCACGCTTCCCGCCACCGGCATCACGGCGATCGTCGGACCGTCAGGTGCGGGCAAGTCCACGCTCTTCCAGTTGATCGAACGCTTCTATGACCCCGACAGGGGAACGGTCCGGATCTCGGGAGATGACGCCTCCCTCCTGCCGTTGCGGGAACTCCGCTCCCGTATCGGCCTGGTCGAACAGGACTCCCCACTCATGCGGGGCACGGTCCGCGAGAACCTCGTCTACGCCCGGCCCCACGCCACGCCGGAAGAGATCGCGCAGGCCGTGGAGGCGGCCCACCTCACCGATGTCGTCGCCGCACTGCCGGACGGCCTCGACACCAACCTGGGGGAGGGCGGCGCAGGACTCTCCGGCGGCCAGCGCCAGCGACTGGCCATCGCCCGAGCCCTGTTGACCCGGCCCGCGGTCCTGCTCCTGGACGAGGTCACGTCGAACCTCGACTCGGACTCCGAGAAGGCGTTGCGCTCCGCCCTCACCACTATCGGAGCCAACTGCCAAGTGCTCACGATCGCTCACCGCGTCTCCACCACAGCAGGCGCCGACGAGATCCTCGTCATCGAGCAGGGCCGGCTGCGAGCCCGCGGCACCCACCTGGAGCTGATGGCGGAAGACGCCACCTACCGGCGGCTGGCCAGCCAGCAGTTGGCCCCCGTCGGGGCCTGACAAGAAGCCGATCCCCCGGAACCCGTCACTCCACCATGACAGGATGCGGGCGCCGCCCGAACTGACACACCTGCGAAGAGGGGCACATGCTCGTGATGCTGTGGAAGCGCTATGGCCTGGTGTTCGCCGCCGGCGCCTTGTGCATTGTGGTGAACACGCAAGGGCTCGGCCCGCTCTGGTACACCGGCGTGGCGCTGCTGATCGTCGGTCAGACCATGCGCGTGACAATGATCCGCGCCCAGCGCCCGCCCCAGGACCGCAAGCCGGTGCTCCTCGGCATCCCAGTCACCGGGCGCTGGATGGCACTCAACGGCCCGGCCACGAAGGTCCCCAGCCACACACACAGCCATGCGCAGACGTACGCCATCGACCTGAAGCATGTCCCCGAGGCAGGCGACGACGGTAGTGACGGCGTCACGCCGCAGGCCCCGCCCTTCCGCTGGCTCTGGCCACTCGCCCGGCGCCCCCGCCTCTACCCCACCTACGGCATGCCCGTGCTCGCCCCCGCCGACGGAGTCGTCGTCGCGACCGGGGAACGACAGCGGGACCATCTGTCGCGCATGTCGTTCCCCGCCTTCCTCTACCTCTACCTGGAAGGCTTCATCCGCAGTCTCGGCTGGCCGAGCCACCTCATGGGGAACTACGTCATCCTGGACATCGGCGACGGCGTGCACGCGGCCTTCGCGCATCTGCGGCGCGGTTCGCTGCGCGTAGCCGTGGGCGACCGGGTGGCGACGGGACAAGAGATCGCCGAATGCGGCAACTCCGGCAACTCATCCGAGCCCCATCTGCACTTCCAGCTCATGGACGGCCCCGACGTCATGACGGCACGAGGTGTGCCGTTCGCATGGCGCTACCGTGACGACGACGGCGTTGAACACACCGGTGTGCCCGAAGACAGCACGCACTGCGTCCCTGTATCCCCCCTGCCGGACCGCTCCACGTGACGCGCAGGCTGGATCCGACCCAAGGCCCCGCCGTCCACTGCCGGTAATCGGTCGACTACAGCGCTCCCCCTGCAGCCGCGCCGGGGGAGCGCTCGCGAGATGTCAGGGGGCGGGGCGCATACCTTCGCGCAACGCAAAACGCTGGTCGGGATGGATCCCGACCAGCGCTTCGTGGTCAATCTCTGTGTCCGAGGGGGGACTTGAACCAATTCCCCACGGATTCCGACGATCACCGACGATCACCACGGAGCTGGAGCTCTCACGCTGACGCATTCGTCCAACTGTGTGCCTTCTGATGGCCCACACGCTGGTTGGCGCGCGGGGCGGCGACGGAGGGCCTTTCCCCTGAGGCGCTGAGAAAACGGCACACGCCGCTTTCAGGGGCGGGCGTGGAGCGGCTAGTTGTATTGACCTGGAGCGTTGTTGACGCGCCTGATGGGTGGCTGAAAGTGATCGCGGACCACCGATGCGATCGGGACCGGTGTACGACAACATCGGCTGACGACTCGCCCGCGGAGGGGTGGCGAGGCGCCCGAGCGTGAACAGCGGCGCCGGGTGAGGGGGATCGGGATGAAGGGGGCTTGTTGTGACGGCTTGGGACATTGATCCCGCCGGACTTCTGACCGCCGCCCTGCCCGGTGCCCGCGCGGGGCATGTCGTTGCCCGTGATCGTGGCGCCGCGTATCGCGCTGTGAAGGAAGCCGGCACATTCCCTCGGAAGCAAACGGGAGCCTGTGTAGGGGCTGTGGTTGATCTGCGGACCGGCACAATCATCGAGGGCATTAACGGCAAGGCTGATGCCGTCATCCCAGTTGATGAACTGCACCCGACCCTGGCGGAACGCTACGACTCCATCGGTACGCCGCCTCCGACCTACTCTGGGCGCGTACGAAACAAGGGTTGCCTGACGGAGACGCCGCGCTCGCCGAGATGCGGGCCGCTGTGGAGATTCCTTACCTGTCAGATAAGGCTAGGGGTACCTCTGGGCGTCCAGCCCCCTTCTGCGCGAACTGCAACCACATGCTCCATGGTGTACCGAGCAGTCACGGACGATTCACGCGTTACCCGCCGAGCGATGAGAACTGGATCCACTAATGCCTCCCACAGTGCGAATCGACATCGATGATCCAGAAGTAGACATGGACGAAGCGCAGCGACTGCTCTATCGGGGGAAGTTGTTCACCGGGGAGGTAGCGGAATACCTCGGCGGAAAACTGGTCAGCCTGGATGATTATACCGAGGGGGCGCAGGACGGCGTGTCGCGTGAATGGTACCAAGATGGGACTCTTCGGTCCGAGGGCACTGTGGGAATGGGGCTTCCCCGCGGAGAGTTCCGAGAATGGCACCCCAACGGCACGCTGGCATCTCGGAAGGTGTTTGACGCTGATGGTCTGACGCCACGCGAAGATATGAAGTGGGATGAGAATGGCCAGCCGACCAAGAGTTGGCGTCGTGGAGATGGTTAGTTTGACTCGTGTTCGAGCCCGGCGCACGCCGCCGGGGCACCAGGCAGCTAGGCGTGCAGCGATCACGACGGTACCTATTGGTAGTTGGCACTGGGAGACCGCGGCGTCGCTGGAAGACCTGCAGGAACTCTCAAGATGCGAGTAATGGATGACGCGTCTCGTAGCCGGGTCGGTGACTCTCGGGCGTGATGAATACGAAGTCTGGGAGCGGTAGAAGGTAGCTGTGGCAGCCCAGGATTACGACAGTCAGTTGCTGGAGTCGGTGTCGGCCCGGCGTCGGCGGCTGCGTGATGCGCTGTTGTTCGGGGCGCAGCGGCAGCGGCGTTCTGTGGATGAGCGGTTGGGGAAAGTGTTCGCCGGGGTCGTGATCGCAGCGGTCTTGTGTGCCGGGTGGGATGGTCGTTCATTTCGCACCGAATGATCGGCAAGAGCCCGTGCCCCCTCTGGCCGCTATCTCGGCGGCCGACCTCCGTACGGCTATCGCCTCGTAGATCTCGGCCCCCACCCTCACCCGGCCAAGGCCGCCGACGGCCGCCGCCTCCATGGCCTGGAGCCCGACCCCCGTACCGCCCCCGTCATCACCCACATCTTCACCGAGTACCTCCGAGGCCTTGGGCTCTTCGCCATCGCCGAAGGACTCACCAGCGACGGCATCCCCAGCCCCTCCGCGCACGACCCCGCCCGCAACCGCCACCGCGACACCCGCGCCTGGGCCAAGTCCGCCGTACGCGCCATCCTCACCAACCCCCGCTACATCGGCCGCCAGGTCTGGAACAAGCAGCACAAGCAGGAAACGCTCCTCGACATCAATGACGTCACCCTCGGCCACACCACCCCACTGCGCTGGAACAGCCAGGACAAGTGGATCGTCTCCCGCAAGGTCGTCCACACTCCGCTCGTCAACGACGAGACCTTCGCCCGCACCCGGGAAACGCTCGCCGGACGCGTCGAACACGGAGCCGCGCATCAGAGACACCGCACCCGCAACACGTACCTCTTCGTGGCCCGATCAGATGCGGTGCCTGTGACCGCCGCATGCAGGGACAGTGGTCGACGAAGAGGCGTACTACCGATGCCGCTGCCCCCAGGAATACGCCCTGGCCAACCGCGTCACACACCCCTCCAACGTCTACCTCCGCGAGAAATGTATGACCGGTCCCGTCGACACCTGGCTCGCGAAGATCTTCCTGCCCCAGCGGCTGGACGACACCATCGGCCTCCTGGCAGCCCACGCACCCGAAGAGCATCCTGATACGGCCGCCGCCTCTGCCGCCCGGGCCCGGATCGAGGACTGCGACGCGAAGCTCTCCACCCACCGCGCGACCCTGGAAGCAGGTGCCGACCCCACCCTGGTCACTCGCTGGATCGCCGAGACCCAGGCCCGCCGCGCACGCGCCGAAGCCAACCTCCGCACAGCAGGCTCCGGAGCCAACGGAGTGGGGTCCCGAATGACCCGCGACGAGATTGCCGGCCTGGTGCGCTCCATCCGCGACCTTGCCGCAGTGATCCATCAATCCGAGCCCGCCGACAAGATCGAGATCTACCGCGCGTTCGATCTCCGCTTCGCCTACCGCCCCGGAGACACGACCCTGCAGGCCGCGATCCATCTCGACCCGCACGAAACAACAAATCCCCACGGTTCGCGAAGAACCGTGGGGATTTGGTCGGTGTCCGAGGGGGGACTTGAACCCCCACGCCCGATAAAGGGCACTAGCACCTCAAGCTAGCGCGTCTGCCATTCCGC
>NZ_JBWLKL010000022.1:0-10767 GCF_059026065.1 Streptomyces sp. A18
AACCCCATCGCCGCGATGGCGGGCAGCCGCTCGGCGGCGGTGCGCAAGGTGCCTGACTTGGGCGGCGCGCCCTCGCGCACGATCGCACCCTCCGAGCGCGGGAAGAACTCGTACCAGGACCCGAACAGCGCCCGCTCCCGCTCCACCAACAGCGGCAACGAAGCGCTCTCCGTGACGAGTTCACGCAGCGGGTGCTCGGCGATGACCGCGTCCACCTCCGGTGTGAGAGCGGCGGCCAGGCGCGCCGCGACGGGGCGTTCCGTGTCGCGCAGTGCTTCGGCGGCGGCGGTGAGGGTGGCGCGGCGGCCCTTGCTCACGGGGGTGTCGGCGGCGGCGCGTTCGTGGAGGCGGGCGCCTTCCTCCAGGACGAGTTCGGTGTCGATACCCGCCGGGATCTTGATGTTCGCGTGGTGCCGCCACTGGGCGAGGGGATCGCCCCACGCCTCGACGGAGTACGTCCACGTCCCCTCGGCGTCCGGGGTGACGTCGGCGCCCCACCGGTCGGTGCCAGGGGCCAGCTCGCGCATGGGCGTCCACGGCCCGGGGCGCCCTTCCGGGTCGCGCAGGACGACGTTGGCGGCGACCGCCTCGTGGCCTTCGCGGAAGACGGTGGCGGTGACCTGGAAGGTCTCGCCGACCACGGCTTTGGCGGGCCGTCGGCCGCCGTGCACGAGAGGCGCGACGTCCAGGACGGGTATGCGGCCGGTGAGGGGGAGGGGGCCTGACGGGGACTGCGGGTCCTGCTGTGGTGCCGAGGGCTTGGGCACCCTTGTGGGGGCCTTTCCCGAGGGCTTCGCCGACGGGCGAGTTGAGGGCATGACCGCTCCTGTCCGCGTTACGTAAGTGGGCGGATACGGGGGTGTGGAGGGGTTCTGCGACTGCGAGCCGCGCTTGCTGGCCGTACTGAGCCGGTTCTGAGACGTGACTGACCGTACTGAGCCGTGTGCGTACGGGGGAGCCTTCCCACCAATTTCGGGTGGGCAATCCGGCGCTTTGTTAACTACTGGTGCGTAAGGCCGCATACAAGGCCGGACTCCTGTCGAGGGTGCTTCGGGTAGCCCCAGGAGGCAAGACCATGTCCGCCCGCACACGCAGAACCGGCCCCGCCGTGGTGCGGCGGGGCCGGTTCCGTACTACGTGATGCCCTACAAGCTGTCGCGCCCTACGGGTTGTTGACCTGAAGCAACTTGTTAGGCGAGCCGAGGCCGGCGCCGGTCACCTTGCCCGTCGCCGCCCGGTCGGTCAGCGCCTTGCTCACCTGGGCCGGAGTGGCCGACGGGTGATCGGCCAGGTACAGCGCCGCCGCGCCCGCCACGTGCGGCGAGGCCATCGACGTACCCGAGATGGTGTCCGTGGCGGAGTCGCTCGTGTTCCACGCGGACGTGATGCCGACGCCCGGCGCGAACAGATCAAGGCTGCTGCCCCAGTTGGAGAAGCTCGCCTTGGCGTCCTTGATGTCGGTCGCGCCGACCGTGACCGCTTCCTTCACGCGGGCCGGCGAGGCCAGGAACGCGGGGAGCCCGTCGTTCCCCGCCGCGACCGTGTAAGTGACGCCGGACGCTATGGAGTTGCGCACGGCCGCGTCCAACTGGGCGTTGGCCGAGCCGCCGAGGCTCAGGTTGGCGACGGCGGGCTTCTTGGCGTTCTTCGTCACCCAGTCGATGCCGGCGATGACCTGCGCGGTCGTCCCCGACCCCGCGTCGTCGAGCACGCGGACGCCCACGACGTCCGCCTTCTTGGCGACGCCGTGGCTCTCGCCCGCGACGGTCGCCGAGACGTGCGTGCCGTGGCCGTTGCCGTCCTGCGCCGTGGCGTCGTTGTCGATGAAGTCCCAGCCGCTGCCGGCGCGCCCGCCGAAGTCCTCGTGCGTGGCGCGGATGCCGGTGTCGATGACGTACGTGGTCACACCCTGCCCCGAGGACTCGGGCCAGGTGTAGGACTTGTCGAGCGGCAGGTCCTTCTGGTCGATCCGGTCGAGCCCCCAGGAGGGCGGGTCCTTCTGTGTGTGGTCAAGGGACACGGTGCTGTCCTGGACCACGGTGGCGACCCTGGAGTCACCGGCGAGCTTCTTGGCCTGGGCCGAACCCGCCTTCACCGCATAGCCGTTGAGCGCGGTGCTGTACGTGTGGCTTATTTGCGCCCCGTACTTCTCGGCGACGCCCTTGCCGGCGTCCGACGGGGCCGAGGTCCCGCCCTTGAGCGTGACGATGTAACTCCCGCTGATGGAACCGGGCTCCCCGGCGCCGAGTATCTCCCCCAGAGGGGCATCGGCGGGGGCGGCGTGTGCGGGCAGCGTGATGGCCGAAAGCACCGCCGCCGTGGTGGCGGCGGTAACGGCTCCCGCCCACCGCAAACGCTTCGTTCGCGACAGAGTCATACGCTGGATTCCCTCCCCAACTTGATGTGCGCAGCGCGGAATTGGACCGGTGCGTACCGGATCCCCCGTTTCCTCCACGAGCGCCACTTGGCAGCGTCTCGTGCGGCATGAGGCCCTACAAGACCACAGGGCAGGGGGGAATCGGCCATATCGCCCGTGGGGGTGCTGTGAGGGTTGCGCCGATTTCCGGACGGATTCAGGATGCCTGTGACCGGGGCGGGGCCACGGGGTGACCGCCGGTACGTCGACGTCCGATTTCCGCCAGCCAGGCGGCGGCGCCGAGGTCACCCTTTCGACATGACCATGAAGCACGAAGCGCCCGCTCCGGACCCGCTGTCCGTCCTGACCAGCATGTACGAGGCGGAGTCCCGCTACCTCGCGGCCGGCGGCCCCGGCAGGGCCACGTTCGAGATGCTCGCCCCCTATTTCGCCCCGGATGTCGTGATGCACCAGGCCGAAGCTCTCCCGTACGGCGGAACCTGGCGCGGCCACGACGGCATGACGCGCTTCTTCCGCACCATGGCCGATGTGTGGGAGTCCTTCGAGATCGGCGAGCAGGAGTTCCTGGTCACGGGCGAGACCGTGGTCGTCCACACCCAGGTCCGCGCGCGGGCCCGCGCCACGGGGCGTGAACTCGCCTTCCCCGTACTGCAGACGATCACTGTGCGGGGCGGGCGGATCGCGGAGGTGCGGCCGTTCTACTGGGACACGGCGGCCATCGTGGCGGCGACGACTCCTGCGAAGACGCCTTAGGGCGTCAGCGGCCTCAGGGGCGTCAGCGGCGTCACAGCGCGCGACCGGAGACGAGGCGGCCTTCGACGGACTCCGCGAACACCGAACCACCCAGGTAGAGCGGCGTCGTCAGGGTGTCCGTCAGGCCGTCGATCGCCTTCGTGTCGGTCGTGGGGACCGTCCGCTGGGTGATGTTCTCCGCGTCACCGTCGAGGGGGACCGTGCGGATCTCGTAGGAGCCCACGGACAGGAGCCGGTCGCCGGAGAGGCCGAGGGCGCTGGGCGTGCCGCGGGCCGGGAGGTCCCACAGCTCCTTGCCGGACTTCCAGTCGTACGCGGTCAGGCGGTCGGGGAGCTGGGCCGTCTTGTCGGTGCTCGCGATGACCAGGACGCCCTTCTCGCCGACGACCGGGGTGACATCGGGCTGCTTGGCGGCCGCGACGGTGCGGCGCACGGCAAGGGTGCCGCTGTCGAGCACGCGCACGCCTTTGCGCTCCGCCGCCCCGTCCCCCCCCGCACCGCTGTGCTTCTGTGCCCCTGTCAACTTCCGTCCCGTCAGGTCACGTTACCCCGGCCCCTGGAACGTGCTCCCTGTGCGCCGTGGTGACGGGGGCGGCGCACCGCTAACGTCGATGCGACACGTCGGCGACGCGGATCTCCTGCGCACATCGGTCCGATCGTCGGTCCTCCGTCCGCCCGTCGATCCGCACGGTACGAACGCCCCCGTCATACGCCCCGTCAGACACCCTGTCAGAGGTGCAACTTGATGAAGGCCATCCGTCGATTCACCGTACGACCCGCCCTTCCTGAACCCCTCGCCCCGCTCTCGGAGCTGGCGCGCAACCTGCGCTGGTCCTGGCACACCGGGACCCGTGAACTGTTCAAGGCCGTCGACCCCGAGCGGTGGGCGGCCGCGGAGTGCGATCCCGTGCGGCTGCTCGGCAGTGTGCCGCCCGCGCGGCTCGCGCAGCTCGCCGGGGACGAGCCCTTCCTGCGCCGCCTCGCCGAGGTCTCGGACGGTCTTCGGGAGTACGTCACCGGGGCCCGCTGGTACCAGCAGCAGTCCGCCGAGCGGGGCGGTGAACTGCCGCGTGCCGTGGCCTACTTCTCGCCCGAGTTCGGCATCACCGCCGCCCTTCCGCAGTACTCGGGCGGGCTCGGCATCCTCGCGGGCGACCACCTGAAGGCGGCGAGCGACCTCGGGCTTCCGCTCATCGGGGTCGGGCTGCTCTACCGGCACGGCTACTTCCACCAGTCCCTGTCCCGCGACGGCTGGCAGCAGGAGACCTACCCCGTGCTCGACCCGAACGAGCTGCCCCTCTCCCTGCTGCGCGAGGCGGACGGCACCCCGAGCCTGGTGGCGATCGCGCTGCCCGGCGGGCGTGCGCTGCGCGCCCACGTCTGGCAGGCGAGCGTCGGTCGCGTACCGCTGCTCATGCTCGACTCGGACGTCGAGGAGAACGACGCCGGCGCCCGCGAGGTGACCGACCGGCTCTACGGCGGCGGCAGCGAGCACCGGTTGCTCCAGGAGATGCTGCTCGGCATCGGCGGGGTGCGCGCCATCAGGACGTACTGCCGACTGAGCGGGCACCCCGAGCCCGAGGTCTTCCACACGAACGAAGGCCACGCGGGTTTCCTCGGCTTGGAGCGCATCCATGAACTCGCCGCGCGGGGAGGGGAGTTCGACGCCTCGCTGGAAAGCGTCAGGGCCGGGACGGTCTTCACCACCCACACCCCCGTCCCCGCCGGGATCGACCGCTTCGACCGCGAGCTGGTCGCCCGGCACTTCGGACCGGACGCCGAGTTGCCCCGCATCGACGTCCAGCACATCCTGCGGCTCGGCATGGAGACGTATCCGGGCGGTGAGCCCAATCTCTTCAACATGGCCGTGATGGGCCTCAGGCTCGGGCGGTGCGCGAACGGCGTCTCCACCCTGCACGGCAAGGTGAGCCGCGAGATGTTCGCGGGCCTGTGGCCGGGCTTCGACCCCGAAGAGATCCCGATCTCCTCCGTCACGAACGGCGTGCACGCCCCGACCTGGGTGGCCCCCGAGGTGTTCCGGCTCGGTGCCCGGCAGATCGGCGCCCAGCGGACGGAGGAGGCGCTGTCGGTGGGCGGCTCGGAGCGGTGGGACGCGGTCGCCGAGATCCAGGACGCCGATATCTGGGAGCTGCGGCGTGAGCTGCGCGGGCAGCTGGTGACGGAGGTCAGGCGGCGGCTGCACGCCTCGTGGCGCGGGCGGGGCGCGGCGAGCGCGGAGCTGGGCTGGATCGACGACGTACTGGACCCCGACGTCCTGACCATCGGATTCGCGCGCCGCGTCCCCTCCTACAAACGCCTGACGCTGATGCTGCGCGACAGGGACCGCCTGATGGACCTCCTCACGCACGAGGAGCGGCCGATCCAGATCGTCGTGGCAGGGAAGGCGCACCCGGCGGATGACGGCGGCAAGCGCCTCATCCAGGAGCTGGTGCGCTTCACGGATGATCCGCGGGTGCGCCACCGCGTCGTGTTCCTGCCGGACTACGGCATGGCGATGGCGCAGAAGCTGTATCCGGGGTGCGACGTCTGGCTGAACAATCCCCTCCGCCCGCTGGAGGCGTGCGGCACGAGCGGGATGAAGGCCGCACTGAACGGCTGCCTCAACCTGTCGGTCCTCGACGGCTGGTGGGACGAGTGGTACGAGCCCGACTTCGGCTGGGCCATTCCCACGGCGGACGGATCGGCGACGTCCGACGACCGCCGGGACGAACTGGAAGCGGCGGCGCTCTACGACTTGCTGGAGCGCCGGATCACGCCCCGCTTCTATGAGCGGGGGCCCGGCGGTCTTCCCGACCGCTGGATCGAGATGGTCCGCCGGACACTGACGCGCCTCGGCCCAAAGGTGCTCGCGGGCCGGATGGTCCGTGACTACGTGGAACAGCTGTACGTCCCCGCCGCGCGGGCCCATCGTGCGCTGGACGCCGGGGTCGCGGGCGACCTTGCCGACTGGAAGGCGCGGGTGCGGCGGGCGTGGCCACGGGTGGCCGTCGACCACGTCGAGGCGACCGCCTTCGGCGCGACGGCCGAACTGGGGGCGACGCTGGGGCTGCGGGTCCGGGTGCGCCTCGGGGAGCTGACGCCGGACGACGTGGAGGTGCAGGCGATCGCGGGCAGGGTGGACCCGGAGGACCACATCGCGGAGGCGGTATCGGTCCCGCTGAAGCCGGTGGGCGCCCCCGACCCGGAGGGCAGCCGCCTCTACGAGGGCCCCCTGACCCTCGACCGAGCGGGCCCCTTCGGCTACACGGTCCGAGTCCTGCCGTCCCACCACTTGCTGGGAAGCGGGGCGGAGCTGGGGCTTGTGGCGGCGCCGGAGGAAGGCTCGGGGGAGGGGGCGGGGGTGCTGATGCGGTAGGGCGGCCTCAAAAGAACGCCGGCCGGGCTGAGAACCAGCCCGGCCGGCGTTTGAGGACCACCTCGGCGCAGCCGGTGACCAGCGGTGCTCGAGGTCAGCGGCCAGACGCCTTACTTGACGTTGACGCCGGTCCAGGCCGCGGCTACACCCTTGGCCTCCGCGGAGTCCGCGCCGTACAGGTCCGTCGCCGCCTTCAGCGTGCCCTCGCGGGCCGCCTTGTAGTCCGTCGTCGTCGTGAAGTACGACGTCAGGGCCTTGAACCAGATCTTCTCGGCCTTGTCGCGGCCGATGCCCTCGACCTTGGAGCCGTCGGCGGTCGGGGAGTCGTACTTGACGCCGTTGATCTCCTTCGCGCCGCTGCCCTCGGACAGCAGATAGAAGAAGTGGTTGGCGATGCCCGAGGAGTAGTGGACGTCTACGTTGCCCGCGTCCTCGCTCCAGTTGTCCAGGGAGTTGCCGTCCTTGGAGGGCTTGTCCATGTAGCGCAGCGGCGTACCGTCGCCGTTGATGTCGATCTTCTCGCCGACCATGTAGTCGGGGACGTCCTCGGCGTTCTTGGCGTTGAACTCGACCGCCGCCGCGAAGATGTCGGAGGTCGCCTCGTTCAGGCCGCCGGACTCGCCGCTGTACTCCATGTTGGCGGTCGCTGCCGTGACGCCGTGCGTCATTTCGTGCGCCGCGACGTCCATCGACGTGAGCGGCTTCTTGTCGCCCTCGCCGTCGCCGTACGTCATGCAGAAGCAGCTGTCGTCCCAGAACGCGTTGACGTACGCGTTGCCGTAGTGGACGCGCGACGTGGCGCCCTTGCCGTCGCCCTTGATGCCCTCGCGGCCGTGCACGGCCTTGTAGTAGTCCCAGGTCAACTGGGCGCCGTAGGCGGCGTCGACGGCGGCGGTCTGGGCGTCCTCCGGCTTTCCGGTGCCCCACGTGTCGTCGTCGTCCGTGACGAGCTTGCCCTCGCCGCTCTGGCCGTGGGCCAGGTCGTACGTCGAGTGGCCGCCGCGCGAGTCGTCGGTCAGCTCGAAGCCGCTCGATCCCTTCTTGGAGCCCACCTCGACGTCGCCGCTGTACTGGCTGTGGCCCGCGCCGTTCTCGATGGCCTGGTACTGGAAGAGCTTCTTGCCCGTGGCCGCGTCGGTGATGACGTGCAGTTTGCTGGGCGTGCCGTCCTTCTGGACGCCGGTGACGACGGTCTCGTGGGCGAGGACCGGCTTGCCGGACGCGGCCCAGACGACCTTGCGGGGAGTCTGCGCGTCGGCCTTCTTGGTGTCACCGGACTTGGACGCGGTCGACTCGGCCGAAGCGGCGGCCGACTTCTTCGCGACCTTCGCGGAGGTCGACGCCACCTTGATGGTGGCCTTGGCCGCCTTGGTCACGCTCTTGACCGAGCCGCTCTTCGCGGTGTGCACGACCAGGTCGCCGCCGAGGACGGGCAGGCCGTCGTAGGTGCGCTCGTAGCGGGTGTGCGTGGTGCCGTCACGGTCCTTGACGACGTCGCGTACGACCAGCTTCTCCTTCTCGCCGAGGCCGATCTTCTCGGCGGTGGCGGCCTTCTCCGCGTTCGCGTCCTGCAGCAGGTCCGCGCGCGCCGTGGAGGAGAGCGAGACGGGTGCGCCGGAAGGCGTGGCCGCCGCCCGGTCGGGCTGCGCGGAGGCTCCGGTGGTCAGACCGGCGGTGAGCAGGGCTCCGGCGGCAACGGCGGTGGCTATGGCCAGCGTTGTGCGCTTCCGGGATATGTGGGGGGTCACGCATGCTCCTTCTGTGGGGGGCCCGGACGGCGTGGGGGCTGTCCGGGCTGAAAGATGCGGTGCGGGTGTGCAGGTGCGAGTGCTGTGACTGTGCGTGGGAAGAGTGCCAGTTGGGCCAGGTTCATGTCAGGTCCCTGGACGCAGGTTGGCCAGAAATCGTCCGTTGAGCGATGGTCCATGTACGCAATGCGAACGGCGAGTTACGCGGCATCCCGTACGCATGGGTGCGCCGCTCCGGGGAGTCGGTCCACCCGGAGCGGCGCAGTCTGCATGTGCCTTCAGACCCCGTCAGGGCCTACGGGAACGTCAGCTTCCAGCTGTTGATGCGGCCGACGTCCTGCGCGGCCACGTCCTGCACCTTCAACTTCCAGGTGCCGTTGGCCACCTCGGACGAGGCGTCGACCGTGTAGGTCTCCTTGATGTTGTCCGCCGAGTCGTTCGCGCTCGAGTTCTTCAGGCGGTACGTCGAACCGTCCGGGGCCACCAGGTCGACGACCAGGTCACCGCGCCAGGTGTGGACGATGTCGACGCCGACCTTCAGTGCGGCGGGCGCGTTGCCCGTGCGGCCGGTGACGTTGACCGACGAGGTGACGGCCGCGCCGCGGTCCGGGATGGCCACGTCGGTGGTGTTCTCGAAGTCCGTGCCTCCGCTGCCGTCGCCGGGCCGCGAGCCGACGTTGACGCCGGCCCACGCGTGGGCCACCGCCTTGTACTCGGTGCTCGTGGTGCCGTAGAGCTCACCGGCCACCTCGAGCGTCCCGGCGCGGGCCGCGGCGTAGTTGGTGGTCGTGGTGAACTTCGTCGTCAGCGCCTTGAACCAGATGAGGGACGCCTTGTCACGACCAATTCCGGTCACAGGAAGGCCATCAGAGGTGGGCGAGTCGTACGAGACGCCGTTGATCACCTTTGCGCCGCTGCCCTCGCTCAGGAGGTAGTAGAAGTGGTTGGCGACGCCCGACGAGTAGTGGACGTCGATGTTGCCGATGCCCGAGTACCAGGAGTCCTTGGACGCACCGTCCTTGGAGGGCTTGTCCATGTAGCGCAGCGGCGTGCCGTCGCCGTTGATGTCGATCTTCTCGCCGACGTAGTAGTCGCCCTTGTCCTGCGCGTTGTTCGCGTGGAACTCCACGGCCGCCGCGAAGATGTCGGACGTGGCCTCGTTCAGGCCACCGGACTCACCGCTGTACGTCATGTTGCCGGTCGCCGCGGTGACGCCGTGCGTCATCTCGTGGGCCGCCACGTCGATGGACGTCAGCGGCTTGGCGTTGCCCGCGCCGTCGCCGTACGTCATGCAGAAGCAGCTGTCGGACCAGAACGCGTTGACGTAATTGTTGCCGTAGTGGACCCGTGAGTACGCGCCGACGCCGTCACCCCGGATACCGGAACGGCCGTGCACGTTCTTGTAGTAGTCCCAGGTCAGCGCGGCCCCGTAGTGGGCGTCCGCGCCCGCGGTCTCCAGGTTGGAGGCGTGTCCGTTGCCCCAGACGTCGTCCGGGCCCGAGAAGAGTGTGCCGGTGCCGGACGTGCCGCGGTTGAGGTTGTACGTCTTGTGGTTGCCGCGACCGGTGTCGGTCAGGGTGTAGTTCGACCCCGACTGGGCGGACCCCAGGGTGACTTGACCGCTGTACTGGGTGTTGCCCGTGCCGTTCTCGATGCCCTGCCACTGGAAGAGCTTCTTGCCGGTGGCCGCGTCCGTGATGACGTGCAGCTCGTTCGGGGTGCCGTCGTGCTGAAGCCCGCCGACCACCGTCTCGTACGCGAGAGTCGGCTCGCCCTCGGCCATCCAGACGACCTTGCGGGGCCCGCGGTCCGCGTCGGTCTTCTTCGACCCCTCGGCCTTCGCCGCGCCGAGCGCCTGCTTCTCGGCGGTGGCGGCCTTCACGTCGGCGCTGGTGTCGACGCCCTTGAGCTCGGCCTTCGCGGCCTTGGTGACGCCCTCGGTCTTCCCGGACTTCGCCTCGTCGACGACCAGGTCGCCGCCGAGTACGGGCATGCCGTCGTAGGTGCGTTCGTAGCGGGTGTGCGTCGTGCCGTCGCCGTCCTTGGTGACGTCACGGACGACGAGCTTCTCCTTGGAGCCGAGCCCCAGGTCCTTGGCCGTGTCCGCCTTCGTGGCGTTGGCGTCCTTGAGGAGCGCCGCACGCTGGGCGGGGGTGAGCTTCACGGGCAGGGAGCCGGGGTCGGCCTTGCCTATCTCGGCTGCGGCCCGGGTCTTGGCCGGTGATATCGCGGGGTCGTCGGCCGATGCCGGACCCGTCTGGACGGCCACCGCGATGAGTGCGGCGACGGCGGTCAGGGCGCCCGCGGCGGTGGCGCGTCTGTGGGAGGCAGGTCTGTGAGAGGTGCTTCTCAACACGGACTCCTTCTGCGTGGCCGCGGGGTGCGCGGCCAGGGGGACCGGGCGGCGCGGTCGTGCCGTCCGGGCAGAACAAGGCAGAACGTGGAGCAAGGCTGAACGTGGAGCAAGGCTGAACGTGGAGCAAGGCTGAACGTGGAGCAAGGCTGAACGTGGA
>NZ_JBWLKL010000022.1:10867-130672 GCF_059026065.1 Streptomyces sp. A18
GTGGAGCAAGGCTGAACGTGGAGCAAGGCTGAACGTGGAGCAAGGCTGAACGTGGAGCAAGGCTGAACGTGGAGCAAAGGTCGCACGTGGAGCTGGGAATCGAGGGGAAGAGTGGCACCGGCGCGCTCGGTTTGTCAGGAGTGCGTCAAGAGTTGGCCGGAACTGGTCCGCTGCCCGGTGGGCCACGTTCGATATACGGAGGGACCCCTCGACGTGAAGGCCTCCCGATTGTTCGAGGTGAAACCTTCGCCGGGCGCTTGGAGGGGCGTGGCTGATTCCGCACCCCCGTGAGCGCGGCCACGGGGGGCGTGTGCGGCCCATCGCCGGCCCGGGGGGGGCGATGGGCCGCCGGCCGGGGGTGCGGTCCACCGCCCGGCACACCACCGTCTAGCCCACGACGCTGTCCCGCCACGCCCGGTGAAGATCCGCGAACGAGCCGTTCCCCGCGATGAGTTCGGCCGGAGTCCCGTCCTCCACCACGCGTCCGTGCTCCATCACGAGCACCCGGTCGGCGATCTCCACCGTGGAGAGCCGGTGGGCGATCACGACGGCGGTCCTGCCGCGCAGAACGGTGTGCATGGCGCGCTGCACGGCCCGCTCGCCCGGGATGTCGAGCGAGCTGGTCGCCTCGTCGAGGATCAGCACGGCCGGATCGGCGAGCAGCGCCCGCGCGAAGGCGACCAACTGCCGCTGACCGGCGGAGATACGGCCACCCCGCTTGCGTACGTCGGTGTCGTAGCCGTCGGGCAGTGCCGCGATGAAGTCATGGGCGCCGATGGCCTTCGCGGCGTGCTCGATGTCCTCGTGGGTGGCGTCGGGGCGGCCGATGGCGATGTTCTCGGCGACGGTCCCGGAGAAGAGGAAGGCTTCCTGGGTCACCATGACGACGCCGCGCCGCAGTTCGGCGTTGGCGAGGTCGCGGAGATCGACCCCGTCGAGCAGGACCCGGCCGTCCGTCGGGTCGTAGAACCGGGCGAGCAGCTTGGCGAGCGTCGACTTGCCCGCGCCGGTGGAGCCGACGACGGCGACGGTCTGTCCGGCGGGCAGGGTCAGGTCGAAGCGGGGCAGCACCTCGCCGCCGGTGCGGTAGGCGAACCGTACGCCGTCGAAGTCGACCTCGCGGCCCGGGTGTTCGGAGTCGAGGGTGGGCAGCGGCCTGGCGCGGTCGGGGTGCGGTTCGGGCACGGAGGGAGTCTGGGCGAGGAGCCCGGCGACCTTCTCCAGGGACGCGGCGGCCGACTGGTAGGAGTTCAGGAACATCCCGAGTCGGTCGATCGGGTCGTACAGGCGCCGCAGATACAGCACGGCCGCGGCGAGGACGCCGAGCGCGAGGGTGCCGTCGGTGACGCGGTAGGCGCCCCACAGGACGATGCCGGCGACGGCGGTGTTGGCGACGAGCCTTGAGCCGACGACGTACCGGGCCATCTCCAGCATGGCGTCGCCGTTGGCGCGCTCATGGTGGCGGTTGAGCACGGCGAACTCCGCCTCGTTGGCGTGCTCGCGCCGGAAGGCGCGGACCGGGCGGATGCCGTTCATCGTCTCGGCGAACTTCACGATGACCGAGGCGATGGCGGTGGACCGCTTGCCGAAGAGAGGGCCCGCGCGGCGCTGGTAGCGGCGTACGAGGAGGTAGAGCGGCACGAACGAGGCGACCGCCACCGCGCCGAGGCTCAGGTCGAGCCAGAGCAGCATCGCCGAGATGTAGACGAAGGACAGGATGACGGTGATCAGCTCCTGCAGCCCCTCGCTCAGAAGCTCCCGCAGGGATTCCACATCGGTGGTGGACCGGGAGATGAGCCGCCCCGAGGTGTACCGCTCGTGGAAGTCCACACTGAGGGCCTGCGCGTGGCGGAAGATCCGCCCGCGCAGATCGAGCAGTACGTCCTGGTTGACGCGGGCGGAGGCCACGATGAACGCGTACTGGAACGCGCCGGACGCGGCGGCGCAGAGCAGATAGCCGACGCCGATGGCGATGAGGGGCCCGTAGTCGTCGGCACGGACGGCGGGTACGCCACGGTCGATGGCGTAGGCGACGAGAAGCGGCCCGCCTTGGACGGCGGCCTGCTGAAACAGCAACAGCACGGCGGCGAGGGTGACGCGCGCACGGAGGGGGGAGAGCAGCGAACGGAGGAGGGCGGAGGTGGCGCCGGGGGCTGCGGGGAGGGTGTCCTTGTCGAAGTCGTCGGTGGGTTCCGGGTCGGGGTCGGGGGCGCCGGATGCCGGGCGGCGGTCTCTGTCGGGGCGGCTGCGGCTGTCGCCTGGCTCGGGCCGCTGCTGCTCTCCGGGGCGCACATGCCCTTCGGGGGCGCTCGCCGCCCAGGGGTGGGCGTCCGCCTCGGTATCGGTCCCCTCGCCCGGCCTCTGCTCCGCGCCGGAGCATCCGTGCTCCTCGGGGCGGTCGTCCTCCTCGTCGGGCCCAGTGCTCCGTGACGCCGGTGTCGACGCGGTCATCGTGTGCTCTCCCCCTCCGCGGACGCGAGGTTCGTTTCCCCTGTCTCGGGAGCGTCCCCCGCGCCCGACATCAGCCATGCGTACTCTTCGTTCCCCCGCAGCAGTTCCTGGTGGGTGCCGACCGCGGTGATCCTGCCGTCGGACAGCAGGGCGACGCGGTCGGCGAGCAGGACCGTGGACGGGCGGTGGGCCACCACCAAGGCTGTGGTGTCCCTCAGGACGCGGCGCAGGGCCGCTTCCACCAGGGCCTCCGTGTGGACGTCGAGCGCCGAGAGCGGGTCGTCGAGGACCAGGAAGCGTGGACGGCCCACCACCGCGCGGGCCAGCGCGAGACGCTGGCGCTGGCCGCCCGAGAGACTGAGGCCCTGCTCGCCCACCTGGGTCGCCGTGCCCTGGGGGAGCGCGTGGGCGAAGTCCGCCTGGGCCACCTCCAGGGCGCGCTCCAACTCCGCGTCGCCCGCTGTGCCTTCGGCGCCCATGAGGACGTTCTCGCCCACCGTCGCGGAGAACAGTGTCGGCTCCTCGAAGGCGACCGCCACCAGCGTGCGCAGCCTTTCGCGGTCCATCTCCGCGATGTCCTCGCCGTCCAGCGTGATGCGACCCCCGCTCACTTCGTGCAGCCGGGGCACCAGCGCCGTCAACGTCGTCTTGCCGCTGCCGGTCGCGCCGACGAGGGCGAGGGTCTCGCCGGGGTGAATGTGCAGGTCGATCCGATCAAGCGCGGGCGGCGCATCGGGCGGCGCGTCCGGGTACCGGAACTCCACCCCATGAAAGCGAAGCCCAGCGCCCCGGCCCCCCGCCCCTACGACACCCCGTTCCCCGGCACCACTCCCGCTCCGGGCTGCGGCCCCGGCCCTGGCTGCGCCCCCGGCCGGCAGGGTCCCAGCCCCAGCCCCAACCCCAATCCCAACAACCCCAGACTCCGGTTCCGCGTCCATCACCTCGAAGTACCGCTCCGTCGCCGTCGCCGACTCCTGGCTCATGGCCAGCAGGAAGCCGATCGACTCCACCGGCCAGCGCAGCGCCAGTGCCGTGGAGAGGAACGCGACCAGCGTTCCCGTCGACAGGACGCCGTCCGCCACCTGCACCGTCCCCAGCACGAGCGCCGCCCCGATCGCGATCTCCGGCAGGGCCATGATCACCGCGTAGATCGCCGCGAGCAGCCGCGCCTTGGCCAGTTCCGTGCCCCGCAGCGTGTGCGAGAGCTCGTGGAACGCGCGTGCCTGGCTGCGGTGGCGGCCGAAGCCCTTGATGATGCGGATGCCGAGCACGCTCTCCTCGACGACCGTCGTCAGATCGCCGACCTGATCCTGTGCCCGCCGCGCCACGGCCATGTACCGGCCCTCGTAGTACGCGCAGACGATCACCAGGGGGATGAGGGGCGTCAGGAGGACAAGCCCGAGGGCCCAGTCCTGCGCCAGCAGGATCGCCATGCCGACCACGATCGTCGTGCCGTTCACGACCAGGAACGTCAGCGGGAACGCCAGGAACATCCGCAGCAGCATCAGATCCGTCGTGCCGCGCGACAGCAACTGGCCCGAGGCCCAGCGGTCGTGGAACGCCACCGGCAGCCGCTGCAGATGGCGGTAGAGATCCGCCCGCATCGCCGCCTCGACCGAGGCCAGCGGACGCGCCACCAGCCACCGCCGGAGGCCGAACAGGAGCGCCTCCGCGACGCCGAGCAGCAGCAGGAGCAGCGCCCCCAGCCACACCCCGGCCAGGTCCCGGTCCGCCACCGGGCCGTCGACCAGCCACTTCAGTACGAGGGGGAAGAGCAGCCCCGTACAGGAGGCGAGGATCGCGACAAATGCCGCGCTGAACAGGCGAGTTCGCACGGGTCGGACGTACGGCCACAGACGCAGCAGCGTTCGCGCCGCGGATCCTCCCCGGGTGGGCTCCGCGGCCTGTTCCGTAGCCGGTTCCTTGGTCAGTGCATCTGGTTTCGGCATCACGAGCGAGCCTACGGATCGCCACTGACGCAGCCCACTGAGTTTCGTCCGGTCCTCGGTCGTCCGCTGGTCCTACGACCCGGCCGCTCCGCCGAAGTCGTACCCCTCCATCAACCGATCGGTTGATGCCCCTTCGAGCGCGATGGGCGATGCCCCGACCGCCGCCCACCGGCGACGCTCGACCCATGCCCATCATCGAAGTGCACGACCTGCGCAAGGCCTACGGCGGACGGACCGCCGTCGACGGTGTCTCCTTCGCCGTCGAGGAGGGCGAGATCTTCGGCGTCCTCGGCCCGAACGGCGCGGGCAAGACCACCACCGTGGAGTGCGTCGAGGGCCTGCGCGTCCCCGACTCCGGGACCGTTCGTGTCGCCGGGCTCGACCCCGTCGCCGACCACGACCGCGTCACCCAGATCCTCGGCGCCCAGCTCCAGGAGAGCGAGCTGCAGGCGAAGCTCACCGTGCGCGAGGCCTTGGAGCTCTACAGCGCCTTCTACCCGCACCCCGCAGACTGGCGCCCCCTCGCCGAACGCCTCCGCGTCACCGACAAGTTGGACAGCCGCTTCGGCAAGCTCTCCGGGGGGCAGAAGCAGCGCCTGTTCATCGCCCTCGCGCTGATCGGCAACCCGAAGGTCGTCGTGCTCGACGAGCTGACCACCGGCCTGGACCCGCGCGCCCGCAGAGACACCTGGCAGCTCATCGAAGACGTGCGCGACAGCGGCGTCACCGTCCTCCTGGTCACCCACTTCATGGAGGAGGCCCAGCGCCTCTGCGACCGCATCGCGGTCATCGACCAGGGGCGGATCGCCGCGCTCGACAGCCCGGCGGGCCTCATCAGCCGGGCCGCGGGATCCACCGTCATGTCCTTCACGCCGTCCGCACCCCTCGACGAGGGGGAGCTCACCGCCCTGCCGCGGCTGATCTCCGTCGACCACCGCGACGGCCGCTACACCCTCACCGGCACCGACGAGACCGTCGACGCCGCCATCACACTGCTCGCCCGGCACCACATCACCGCACACCAACTCCGCGTGTCGGACGCCACGTTGGACGACGCGTTCCTCGACCTCACGGGAGCCACGGCATGAGTACCGCCGTCACCACAGTCCGCCCCATCACGAAGAGCAAGGCTCCGGCCGCCGTACTCAAGGCCGAGTTCCGGATCTTCCGCCGTGAGCCGGGATCCCTCTTCTGGATCATGCTGTTCCCCACGGTCCTGCTGCTGATCCTCGGCTCCGTCCCCGCCTTCAAGGAGCGCGACGCCTCGCTCGGCGGCATCCGCCTCATCGACGCGTATGTCCCCGTCACGGTGCTGATCTCCCTGATCATGGCGGGCCTGCAGGCCATGCCGCCGCTCATCACCGGCTACCGCGAACGCGGCATCCTGCGCCGCATGTCGGCCACGCCGGTCCGCCCCTCCGCCGTGCTCGGCGCGCAGATGGGGCTGCACGGCGTGGCCGCGTTCGTCTCCGCCCTGCTCGCCCTGGCCGTCGGCCGGCTGGTCTTCGACGTGACCCTGCCGCGCCAGGCCTTCGGCTACGCGGTCGCGCTGCTCCTCGCCGTCCTGTGCGGGCTCGCACTCGGCGCCGTGGTCTCCGCGCTCTCGCGTACGACCAAGGCCGCCACCGCGATCGGCTCCGCCGTCTTCTTCCCGATGATGTTCACCGCGGGCGTCTGGCTGCCGGTGCAGGCGATGCCGGACGCGCTCGCCCGCGTCGTGGAGATCGCACCGTTCGGCGCCGCGGCCCAGGCACTGGGCGAAGCGGCGGGCGGCGACTGGCCGGGCCTGCTCCACCTCGGCGTGCTCGCGCTGTGGACCGTGGTCCTCTCGGTGGCGGCCGCGCGCTGGTTCCGCTGGGAGTGAGCAAGGCGGGAGTGAGCGGAGACAGGAGTGGGCGGCGGGCGGTCCGGCACGTGACCGACACTGGGACAGTGAGTGCGACTACGGCGGACGCCGCGAAGCTGATCGAGGAGCGCTGGGGCCTTTTCCGTCGCTGGGGGCCCTACGCTCTCCTCGGGGTCGGCTCCCTCATGGCGTTCGCCACCAGCGGTCTCGTCGGCATGAGCCGCACCGCGTGGTACGTGTCGGTGGCCTCGATCGTCGCGGCGCTCGCGCTGCAGATGTGGTGGGGCGTCAAGTCCCGCTCCGGGCACGGCCCTTCGGCCGCGAGCATGCTCTACTGGGCCGCGCGCTGGACGATCGCCTTCGTCCTGACCTGGCTCAACCCGTTCTTCGCGTTCTACGCGGTCGTCGGCTACTTCGACGACGACCGCCTGCTGCCTCCACGGCTGATCAGGCCCGGCCTGTTCGCCACCGCCGTGATCATGGCGGGTTCCCAGTCCGGCGGGCTGCCGCCCGAAGGCGAACTGGGCTGGACGGTCTTCGGCGGGGTCCTGGCGGTGAACGTGGCCCTGCTCGGCATCTTCTCCCATCTCGCGCTCCAGGAGGAACAGCGCGCCCGCGACACCGCCGCCACCATCATCGAACTGGAGCGCACCAATGCCGCGCTCCAGCAGGCCATGGACGAGAACGCCGCCCTGCACGCCCAACTCCTCGTCCAGGCACGGGAAGCGGGCGTCGCCGACGAGCGGCGCAGGCTCGCCGCCGAGATCCACGACACCATCGCGCAGGGCCTGACCGGCATCATCGCCCAGCTCCAGGTCGTCTCGACCGCCTCCGACGAGGCCCTGGCCCGCGAACACCTGGGCCGCGCCGCGGACCTGGCCCGGCACAGTCTCGGCGAGGCCCGCCGCTCCGTCCACAACCTCTCCCCGACGGCCCTGGAGCACGACGCGCTCCCCGAAGCGCTGAAGAAGACGGTCATCGAGTGGTCCGAACGCAGCGGTGTCCGCGCCGACTTCACGGTCACCGGACCCGCCGAGCCGCTGCACGAAGAGATCGAGGCGACGCTCCTGCGCATCGTCCAGGAGGCCCTGTCCAACGCCACCCGGCACGCGGACGCCGCCCGCCTCGGCGTCACCCTCTCGTACATGGACGGCGAGGTCGCCCTGGACGTACGCGACGACGGCCGCGGCTTCGACCCGCTGACCCTGGTGCAGCGCAGCGGCTCCGGCGGCTTCGGCCTCGACGGCATGCGAGCCCGCGCGGAACGCATCGCCGGCTCGTTCACCGTCGAATCGGAACCGGGGAACGGCACCGCGCTCTCCGCTCGCGTACCGTTGGTCCGCCATGGCTGACCCGCACCAGATCACTCTGCTCGTCGTCGATGACCATCCCGTCGTACGGGACGGTCTGCGCGGCATGTTCCAGTCCGACCCCTGCTTCGAGGTACTCGGCGAGGCCGCCGACGGCGTCGAGGCGGTCGCCCTGGTGGAGCGCCTCGACCCGGACGTCGTCCTGATGGACCTGCGCATGCCGGGCGGCAACGGCGTCGACGCGATCGCCGAGCTGAACCGGCGCGGCGCCCGGTCGCGGGTCCTGGTCCTCACCACGTACGACACGGACTCCGACACGCTGCCCGCGATCGAGGCGGGCGCCACCGGCTACCTCCTCAAGGACGCGCCACGCGACGACCTGTTCACCGCGGTCCGCGCGGCGGCCCAGGGCCGCACGGTCCTCTCGCCGGCCGTCGCCTCCCGGCTCGTCTCACGCGTACGTGCCCCCGGCAACGAGCCGCTGAGCACCCGCGAACGGGAGGTGCTCGCGCTCGTCGCCAAGGGCACGTCGAACCGTGCGATCGCCGTCGAACTCTTCATCAGCGAAGCCACGGTCAAGACGCATCTCACCCACATCTACGGCAAGTTGGGCGTCAACGACCGCGCGGCGGCGGTGGCCACGGCGTACAGCAGGGGCATCCTGAGCTGAGACAGGTGCCGTGCCCCATAAGGGGCGCGGGGAACGCGCGCTCAGCCCCATGCGGCCCGCAGCCGGGCGATCAGGTGGATTGCCACAACGCAGGAGTGTTGGACGGCTCCCACCCGGGCTGCGCCTGATGCCCTTGCAGGCACCGGTAGGTCGACCCGCCGTAGGTGACGGTGTCACCAGCGGCGTAGACCTTGCCCGCGGCCCACGTGCCGCCGGGCTCAGGGTCACCGGGGCCGGGGCCACCCCCTGTGGTCTTGAGCGTCAGGCCGAACTGCTGGAGCAGCGGATTGATCGGCTGATGGAAGGTCGTACCGCCGCTGCGGCAGTTGCCCGAGCCGCCGGATGTGACGCCCTGCGCCTGGCTCCCGGATATGTAGGAGCCGCCCGAGTCGCCCGGTTCCGCGCAGACCGTCGTCCGCGTCACGCCGCTGATGGTGCCCTCGGGGTAGGTGACACTCGTGTTGTGCTGCTGGATCGTGCCGCAGTGCCACCCCGTAGTGGAGCCGGAACGGCAGATCGACGCACCCACCGGGGACTGCGTGGAGCCCCCGACGCCGATCCGCTGCCCGCCCTGGCCCTTCACGTACGGGGTGGCGGTCCACTGGGAGTTGGTGGCGACCCAGGCCATGTCCCTGCCGGGGAAGATGGACGCCTGGAACGAGCCCTGGGCCACCTGGTTGTAGCCGCTGGTCGCGGTGCCCGCGCGCCCGCAGTGGCCCGCCGTCGCGAAGCCCTGCTGGGTGCCCTTGGTGATCGGGAAGCCGACGGAACACCGGCCGCCCATGTAGTACGCGTCGCCGCCCACGAGGTCGTAGAACGGCCGCGGACGCTCGCGCGTCTTCTCGATCTGTACGAGGGAGGACGCGACACCGGCGGCGGAGACGAGAGACTTGGCGGCGGAGGCGTGCACGGCGCGCACCACGACGGCGTTGGCCCGCACGTCGACATACCAGACGGGAGCGTCACGCGTCACGGTCGTCTTGGCGGACCGGTCCAACTTCGCTTTCGCGGCATCGAGTCGGCCGATGGAGTAACGGACGACCTCGGCGCGGGCACCGCGCGCCTCGATCGCGGGGACGTCGGAGGCGTCGGTGGTGGCCACGGTGAGCCGCGCCGACGTGGCGCCCCCCACCCAGGCCCCCGCGAAGTCACGGCCGAGGGAGTTCTGCAGCGCTCCCGCGACGGCCCCGGCCTCGGCCTCGTTGACGAGCCGGGCCTCGGCCTGCGCCTTGGTGAGGCCGAGGTCCCGCTGCATGGCCTTCAGGACCTCGGGCGATGTGCTTTCGACGGCGGCGGTCTCGGCGGGGGAGGGGGACGACGAGGCGGGATCGGCCTGGGCGTTGGCGGTACCGGGCAGCCCTGCGAGGACCAGGGCTCCGGCCGCGGCCAGCGCGGCACACGCCGCCGCGGCGCGTCTGTGGTGGATGGGGGGCATGGGGGATCTCCTCGGATGCGAGGGGTTGAGCGGACCGGCGAGGAACAGGACCGGCCAGCGGATCGCCCACAACGTAGAAGCCTCAACTGCCCACCAGTAGCTGTCAGCCGACCCCCGGCCCTGGCGTTATGGAAGGCGTGAGGAGGGCCCGGCGAGGTCTAGGGACGATGGGGCGAAGGCGCCGCGAGCCACGCCGTGTAGCTCTCGCTGCGGGCCGCTGCCTCCGCGTGGGCCGCTCGGGCCTGGGCGAAGACCGTGGGCGCGGTGTCGTGGGCCGGGGACTCCGGGTGCCAGCCGAGCAGGTGGCGCCAGTACAGGGGCGCCCCGGAGAGGGGTCTGGTCACCAGGCCCGGTGTCGGCGGGAATGTCGCCCGGCAGAGGCCTATCGCCCGTCCCACCTGGACCAGGTGGACGCAGGACGCGACATCCGTCTCGTACACGGAAGACGGTGTGAAGCCCGCGCGGGCGCACGCCGCGGTGAAGCAGTCCGCGAAGCAGCCGTCGCCCGGCACGTCCGTCCACGCCTCGCCCGCGAGCCGCGCCAGGTCGATCTCCCGGCAGTCGGCCAGCGGATGGGCGGTCGGCAGCATGACGAAGACCGGGTCACGGGCGACCTCCCGCCACACGAGCAGCTCGCTCTCCGGCGGCGGGCTCGCCCCGCACGTCCCCACAAGGGCGAAGTCGAGGCGCCCGTCGGCCGTGCGGGACGCGATGTCCCGCTCCGACCAGGAGGTGTGGGTCGTCACCGGCACCCCCGGATGCGCGGCGGCGAGCCGGTCCACCAGGGCCCCGAGCAGCGGCCCGTGCGTCGCCCCGAGCCGGAACCCCGCACCGCCGAGCTGCCAGGCGCGGCCGAACCGCTGCGCCTCCTCCCGCAACCCGCTGACCGCGGGCAGTACCACCCGGGCACGCGCCAGCACGAACTCCCCGAGCGCGGTGGCCCGCACCCCGTGCCGCCCCCGCTCGAAGAGCTCCCCGCCCAGGGCGCGCTCGATCCGCTTCAACTGCGCGCTCAGGGCGGGCTGCGCGAGCCCCAGCGCGGTGGCGGCCTTGGTCAGGCTGCCCGCGTCGGCGATCGCCCGGATCGTCTTCAGGTGCCGCAACTCCAGGTCCATGGGCCGAGCTTGACCCGTGCCCGGGAGCGCTGCAATGGGCACGTCAGGTCTGGTTCGGACCAATGCCGCCCGTCGTCAGTCTCCTGGCCCCTGCACCTCCTCTCGCACCCGCAGGACCAGCACCGACCTCGCCGCCAACGTGACCGCCGCACCCCCGCGCAGCACCGTGCCCGGCGCGGACCCCTGCTCCTCCAGAGACGTGTCCACCACCACCTCGTACGCCTGTGCCCACGGCGCCCCCGGCAGCACGAAGCTTCCCGCATGGTCCGCCGCGTGCAGGATCGCGAGGAAGCTGTCGTCGACGACCGTCGCGCCCCGGGCGTCGCGCCCCGGTATGTCACGGCCGGACAGATACATGCCGAGCGTCGAGGCAGGCGCGTACCAGTCGCCCTCCGTCATCTCCGCCCCGCGCGCCGTGAACCACGCCAGGTCCCGAAGCCCGTCCGCCGAATGCGCACGCCCGGAGAAGAACGCCCGCCTGCGCAGGACGGGATGCCGGTGCCGCAGCGCGATCAGGCGGGACGTCAGGTCGCGCAGCGCCGCCCACCCCGGCTGCTCGAGCAGCCCCCAGTCCACCCAGCTGACCTCGTTGTCCTGGCAGTACGCGTTGTTGCTGCCCCGCTGCGTACGCCCCATCTCATCGCCCGCGACCAGCATCGGCACCCCCGTCGAGAGCAGCAGCGTCGTCAGGAGATTGCGCAGCTGCCGCCGCCGCAGCTCCGCCACCCCCTCGTCCGCGGTCTCGCCCTCCACGCCGCAGTTCCAGGCCCGGTTGTCGTCCGAGCCGTCCCTGTTCCCCTCGCCGTTGGCCTCGTTGTGCTTGCGCTCGTACGACACCAGGTCCCGCAGTGTGAAGCCGTCGTGCGCCGTCACGAAGTTCACCGACGCGTACGGCCGCCGCCCGCCCCACGCGTACAGGTCGCTCGACCCGGACAGCCGGTAGCCCAGATCCCGCACATCGGGCAGCGCACCCCGCCAGAAGTCCCGCACCGCGCCCCGGTAGCGGTCGTTCCACTCCGTCCACAGAGGAGGGAACGCCCCCACCTGATAGCCCCCGGAACCCACGTCCCACGGCTCGGCTATCAGCTTCACGCGCCGAAGGACCGGATCCTGCGCGATCACCGCGAGGAACGGCGACAGCATGTCGACGTCGTGGAACGAGCGCGCCAGCGCCGCCGCCAGGTCGAAGCGGAAGCCGTCGACGCCCATCTCGGTCACCCAGTACCGCAAGGAGTCCGTGATCAGGCGAAGGACGTGCGGCTGCACCACCTGCAGCGTGTTCCCGCAGCCCGTGTAGTCCGCGTACCGCCGTCCGTCGGACGGCTGGAGCCGGTAGTAGCCGCGGTTGTCTATGCCCTTGAGCGAGAACATCGGGCCAAGCTCGCCCGCCTCCGCCGTGTGGTTGTAGACCACGTCCAGGATCACCTCGATCCCGGCCGCGTGCAGCGCCCGCACCATCCGCTTGAACTCGCCGACCTGCTCGCCCCGCGTCCCCGACGCCGCGTACGCCGCGTGCGGCGCGAAGTAACCGATCGAGTTGTAGCCCCAGTAGTTCTTCAGTCCCCTCCGCAGGAGATGGTCCTCATGGGCGAACTGGTGCACCGGCAGCAGCTCCACCGCCGTCACCCCGAGCCGCACCAGATGGTCGATCGCCGCAGGATGCGCCAGACCCGCGTACGTGCCCCGCAGCTCCTGAGGAATCCCCGGGTGCAGCTTGGTGAAGCCGCGTACGTGGACCTCGTAGATGACCGAGTCCGCCCAGGGAGTCTTCGGGCGCCGGTCGTCGGCCCACTCGTCGTCCGGCGCGTCGTCGTGCACGACCACGCCCTTGGGGACGTACGGAGCCGAGTCCCTGTCGTCCCGCACCGTGTCGGCCACCTGCTGCTGGGGCCAGTCCCGCACGTGTCCGTACACCTCGGGCGGCAGCCCGTACGTCGCGAAGTCGCCGTCCACCGCACGCGCGTACGGGTCGAGGAGCAGCTTCGCCGGGTTCCAGCGGGCACCCGTCCATGGGTCCCAGCGGCCGTGCACGCGGTAGCCGTAGCGCTGCCCCGGACGGACACCCGGCACGAAGCCGTGCCAGATCTCGTGTGTCAGCTCGGTCAGCGACGAGCGCGTCTCGACGCCCTCGTCGTCGAAGAGACAGAGCTCGACGGACTCCGCGCCCCCCGCCCACAGCGCGAAGTTCGTGCCCGCGACCCCGTCGGGCCCCACTCTGAACCGCGCGCCCAGCGGCGTCGGCGCCCCGGGCCACACGGGCAGGCCGCGCGCGCCCTCAGCGTCCGGCGGAGCGGTGCGCGCCCCTGTAGACGTCCCGTTCACGGCGGCGGCCCTGCCGTTCACGGAGGCCGCGCCCGTCCCGCGCCGCCCACCCCGGAGTGCTTCCTGTTCGGCTGCGCTGGACACCCATCCGCCTCCTGCGGCTCGACCCCTGCCGCGTCCCGGCGGCGGGGGCGTACCGGACCGGACGACGCGCGTGGACCCGATGCCCCGTGCCGTCCTCCCCACTGTTCTGCCCAGCGTGTGCGTCGCACTCACGTTTCCCCAGGAGGGGGACGGTCGTTGGGACGGACGTGAGACAGGTAGCGAGGCGCGCTCGGCGCGCAGGGGCCGCGCTGGCCGCCGTAGTGACATGGGCAGGACTGCTGGCCGGAGCCGCGGGGTGCAGCGGCGACGGCGGCGGCATCGACCGCCTGATGGGCAAGCCGCGGTCGCCCGCCGACGCGATCAGGGTGACGCCCGACGACGGGAGCAAGGGGGTCAAGGGCGACCAACGGCTGACGGTCGAGGTCCCCGACGGACGCCTCGAATCGGTGAAGGTCGTCCGGGTGCAGGACGCGCAGGAGGCTCCGGTGCCCGGCCGCATCCAAGAGGACGGCATGACCTGGAAGCCACTGGACGAAGGCGGCCTCGCGCTCGCCGCGAAGTACTCGGTGGACGCCGTCGCCCTCGACGGCCACGGCCGCCGCTCGGCCCGGCACACGACGTTCACCACGGCCGTCCCCGACGAACGGTTCATCGCCTACGCGGCGCCCGAGAACCGCTCCACCGTCGGCACCGGCATGATCGTCTCCCTGGAGTTCAACCAGGAGATCGAGAACCGCGAGGCCGTCCAGCGCGCCGTCCACGTCACCGCGAACCCGGAAGTCGACGTACGGCCGCACTGGTTCGGCAAGACCCGCCTGGACTTCCGCCCCGAGAAGTACTGGAAACCCGGCACGAAGGTCACCGTCGGCCTGCGCCTGCGCGACGTCGAGGCGGCTCCCGGCGTCTACGGCCTCCAGGACAAGACCTTCTCCTTCGAGATCGGCCGCAGCCAGACCTCCCTGGTCGACGCCGCCGAGCACACCATGGAAGTACGGCGTGACGGCGAGGTCCTCTCGACGGTCCCGATCACGGCAGGCGCCCCCAAGACCACGACGTACAACGGGAAAATGGTGGTCACCGAGATGCTGGAGGTGACCCGCATGAACAGCCGGACCGTCGGCTTCGGCGGGGAGTACAACATCCCCGACGTCCCGCACGCGATCCGCCTGACGACGTCCGGCACCTTCCTGCACGGCAACTACTGGGCGCCGAACGCCCCCGGCAACACCAATGTCAGCCACGGCTGCGTGGGACTGCGCGATGTGAAGGGCGGCAGCTCACGGACACCGGCGGGGTGGTTCTTCGACCGGACCCTGATCGGCGATGTGGTGGAAGTCGTCAACAGCGATGACAAGAAAGTCGCTCCTGACAACGGCCTCGGTGGCTGGAACATGGAGTGGAAGGACTGGACGGCACCGCCCGGATCCAAGCCGGAGGCCGAGCCCACGGACCGGAACTGAGGCAGGGCCCGCACCACGTGCGCAGTTGGGACTGAACAGTGACATTGGCGGGGAGTCATCGGTCAGGACCGTGTGGTTATCTAGCGCAGGCGCGTGTCTGTGCGCGCTGAGGCACTGGGGTGCGGGCCTGACCAGGGCCGTGCGAGGGGAGACACATCTTGAACGGGCGACCGATATCGGGGACGTCGGTTGGTGCGCGGGGGCGTGCACGACGACGGGGGACCAAGGGCCTCTTTGCGGTGGCATCGGGTGTGACGCTGCTGTTGGTCACGGCATGCGGCGGGGGAGGTGGCTCGGACTCGGGCAAGGACGGCAAGCCCGACCCGGCGGCCGACAAGAACGCGCCGTCGACGGCGGTCGTGTCCATAGCGCCGAAGGACGGCGCCGACTCGGTCGCCACGAGCGGCGCCCTGAAGATAGCCGCCGACAAGGGCAAGCTGTCCAAGGTCGAGGTCGAGGACGGCAAGGGCAATCCGGTCCCGGGCAAGATCACTTCGGGCGGCGCAACGTGGACGCCGGCGCACCATCTCGCGGCCTCCACGAAGTACAAGGTCCACGCGATAGCCAAGGACTCCGAGGGACGTGAGTCCGCCAAGGACACGTCGTTCACGACGCTGACCCCGAAGAACACCTTCGTCGGGCAGTTCACGCCGGAGGACGGCTCGAAGGTCGGCGTGGGAATGCCGTTCTCGATCCACTTCAACCGCGGGATCACCTCCCCCGAGGACGTCGAGAAGGCCATCGAGATCAAGACCGAGCCGGCCGTGGACGTCGAGCCCCACTGGTTCGGCAACGACCGCATCGACTTCCGCCCCGAGAAGTACTGGAAGGCGGGGACGAAGGTCACCGTCAAGCTCAACCTCGACGGTGTCGAGGGCCGGCCCGGGGTCTATGGCGAGCAGGCCAAGACCCTGAAGTTCGAGATCGGCCGCAGCCAGGTCTCCACCGTCGACGCGAAGACCAAGCACATGAAGGTCGTCAGGGACGGCAAGCAGATCAAGAAGATCCCGATCACCGCGGGCGCACCCGGCACGACGACGTACAACGGCCAGATGGTCATCAGCGAGAAGCTCCAGGTCACGCGCATGAACGGCGAGACCGTCGGCTTCGGCGGCGAGTACGACATCAAGGACGTCCCGCACGCGATGCGCCTGTCCACGTCGGGCACGTTCATCCACGGCAACTACTGGTCGGGCGGCGCCTTCGGCAACACGAACGCCAGCCACGGCTGCATAGGCCTGAGCGACGTGCGCGGCGGCTACAGCAAGAAGACGCCCGCCGGGTGGTTCTTCGCCAACTCCCTCATCGGGGACGTCGTGGTCGTGAAGAACTCGGCGGACAAGACGATCCAGCCCGAGAACGGCTACAACGGCTGGAACATGTCCTGGGAGAAGTGGAAGGCCTGACCGGTCGGGTGGCATGACCGGTCGGAAGGCCTGACCGGTCGGAACGCCTGACCGGTCCACACCGTCATGCGGGGCACGGCTAACGTGCCTCGCATGACATCTGTGCATCTCGAAGTCGCCGAAGGCGTCGGCACGATCCGCCTCGACCGCCCCCCGATGAACGCGCTCGACATCGCCCTGCAGGACCGGCTCAAAGAGCTGGCCGAAGAGGCGACCCGGCGCGACGACGTACGCGCCGTGATCATCTACGGCGGCGAGAAGGTCTTCGCGGCGGGCGCGGACATCAAGGAGATGCAGGCCATGGACCACGCGGCGATGGTCGTGCGGTCCCGGGCGCTGCAGGACTCCTTCACCGCTGTCGCCCGCATCCCCAAGCCCGTCGTCGCCGCCGTCACCGGCTACGCGCTCGGCGGCGGCTGCGAGCTCGCGCTCTGCGCCGACTTCCGTGTCGCCGCCGACAACGCCAAGCTCGGCCAGCCGGAGATCCTGCTCGGCCTGATCCCCGGAGCGGGCGGCACCCAGCGCCTGTCGCGTCTGGTCGGCCCGTCCAAGGCCAAGGACCTCATCTTCACCGGCCGCATGGTCAAGGCCGAAGAGGCGCTCACCATCGGCCTGGTGGACCGGGTCGTGCCCGCCGCCGAGGTCTACGAGCAGGCACATCAGTGGGCCGCGAAGCTCGCGCAAGGTCCCGCGCTCGCGTTGCGCGCCGCCAAGGAGTCCGTGGACGCGGGCCTGGAGACGGACATCGACACCGGGCTCGCGATTGAACGCACCTGGTTCGCGGGGCTGTTCGCCACCGAGGACCGCGAGCGGGGCATGCGGAGCTTCGTCGAGGAGGGTCCCGGCAAGGCGAAGTTCCTCTGAGGCAACGTCTCGATGGCCGTGCGGGGACCGCGGGGCGATGCCTGAAGTTCCGCTGAAACACGACCAGTTGAGGGCGCGTCAGCCGATGTGTCCCCCGAAGGAGCGGATTATGCGAGGCTTAAGAGAACCTTAAGCCTGTGTGGTCCGCGGCCGTAAGTGATCACCCGTAAGCGGGTAGTCATCGCAGGTCAGCGGGGGTGTAGCTAGCCCCTAACTGCCGCTGGCATATGCCTACCCAGCCCCCCGGAACGGTTGATTCCGGGGGGCTTATTCCGTCGGAACGGCCCCGGAACGCGCTCTGTGCGGCCATGATGGGGGGCATGGCGGGGCTGGAGGGTATCGAACAGCCGCGGCGACACGGGAGTGCGACCGCGGCGCGCTGGTCGCCGGCGGTTGAGGACGAGCACGCGCTCAAAGCGCTCGAGTTGTTCGGCAATCCGACGGACGCGGAGGTTCCGCTGCCGTCGCGCCCGGAGTCCGCCGCCATCGCGCGCCGACTCGCCCAGGTCGTGGTGCTCCGGCACTGGGGGCTCTCCCCGAAGCTCACCGAGGACGCGGTGCTCCTCACCTCCGAACTTGTCGGCAACGCCGTGCGGCACACCGGAGCCCGCGTCTTCGGGCTTCGGATGATGCGGCGACGCGGCTGGATCAGGATCGAGGTGCGCGATCCCTCGCGCGGGCTGCCCTGTCTGATGCCCGTCCAGGAACTCGACCTCAGCGGACGCGGCCTCTTCCTGGTCGACAAGCTCTCCGACCGGTGGGGCGTGGATCTGCTGCCGCGTGGCAAGACGACGTGGTTCGAGATGCGGGTCGCCGACCGCTGAGTGCGCGGGCCGAGTGCGCGGGCCCAGTGTGTGGGCTGAGTGCGCGGCCGGGACGCGAAAGCCCCCGGTAGCCGATGTGCGGCGCTGCGGGGGCTTTCGCGGAGCGCCGTGGACAAAGGGGTGTGGTCCACGGACGCTGTTGACGACCTGAGCCCGGGTCAATGGGGGTCGTGGCTCCGACTATGGCAGACGGGGGCCAGCGATCCAAAAGTCCCTATTCGGGCATAGAGGTGCAAATAGTGACAGCTCAAAGGTGAATCCTTGGTGAGCTGGGACACCTGCCTGGTAAACGCTGGTTAAGTTCTGGCTGTGACAGGTGATCTGTAAGGGGCATTTACGGGTCGACCGCCCCTGCGCCGTCGACCCGCAGGGGTTCACGCGCGGGCAATGAGAGGCTTTTGCCCGTTATTACCATTAAATGGTCGAGTGATCGAGACCGACCGCCGCGGAGCCCTTCGCACCGGCGCCGCACTGGCCGCCGCGGGCGCGTTCACCGCAGGCTGCTCCGCCTCCGGATCCGCCCCCGCGGCGCACCGCGCCGCCCCCGCCGACAAGCCCCCCACCGCGCAAGCACCCCGCGCCGCCCCCGCGCCACGCCGCTTCCCCGGCCTGCCCGACCAGATCGCGCACGGCCCTCGCGGCCGGCCCCAGGTCGCCCTCACCTTCCATGGCCAGGGCGACCCGGCCACCGCGCGATCCCTCCTCGCCATCGCCGAGAAGGCGGACGCCAGGATCACCGTCCTGGCCGTCGGCAGCTGGCTCGACGAACACCCCGAACTCGCCCGCCGCATCCTCCGAGGCGGCCACGACCTCGGCAACCACACCCACCACCACCGCACCATCAACGACATGGACGAGGCCGCTGCCTACGCGGAGATCACCGGCTGCGCCCAACGACTGCGCCGCCTCACCGGCTCCATCGGCACCTGGTTCCGCCCCTCGCGCGCCGAGACCGCGACCCCTCTCGTCGCCCGCCTCGCCCGCCGCGCGGGCTACCCGCACGTCCTCTCGTACGACGTCGACTCCCTCGACTTCACCTCGCCCGGCGCCCCGGCCGTCACCCGCAAGATCGCCTCGGAGGTGCGCGCGGGCTCCGTGGTGAGCCTGCACTTCGGGTACGCGGACACGGTCGCCGCGCTCCCCGCCGTCCTGGAAGAACTTGACCGCCGCGGCCTGCGCGCGGTGACGACCACGGAGTTGCTGACCTGATGCCCGCGAACCTGCCTCGGCCCCTGCCCCAGCCCCTGCCCCTGCCCATGAGCCTCACCAAGCGCACCGGAGCGGTCATCGCGGCCGGTGCCGTCGTCGTCGCCGCGCTCGCCGGCTGCGGCTCCGACGCGCGCGACAACGAAGCCCTCGGGACCAAGGGCATCCAGAAGCCGACCAAACCCAAGGTCGACCCCGGTCTCCCGGGCATGCCACCGGTCCTCGACCCCAAGGACGTCTACGCGGCCGACCGCCCGAACAAACTCTCCCCGGTGGTCAAGGACTTCCCCTCCCGGATCTACGTCCCCAACACCAACTCCAACACCGTCTCGGTCATCGACCCCGAGAAGTACGAAGTCATCGACACGATCGACGTCGGGATCCAGCCCCAGCACGTCGTGCCCTCCTGGGACATGAAGACGCTCTGGGTCAACAACAACCGCGGCCACACACTCACCCCCATCGACCCCAAGACCGGCAAGGCGGGCAAGCCGGTCGACGTCCACGACCCGTACAACCTCTACTTCACGCCCAACGGCAAGTACGCCATCGTGATGGCCTCGATGGACCGCGAACTGGTCTTCCGCGACCCGCACACCATGAAGAAGGTCAAGACCGAACCGGTCAGCTGCTACGGCGTCAACCACGCCGACTTCTCCGCGGACGGCCGCTACTTCATCGTGTCCTGCGAGTTCTCCGGCGAACTCCTCAAGGTCGACACGGAGAAGATGAAGGTCGTCGGCCAGCAGAAACTGCCCTTCAAGGGCGCCATGCCGCAGGACGTGAAGATCTCGCCCGACGGCAAGACCTTCTACGTCGCGGACATGATGGCCGACGGCATGTGGGTCCTGAACGGCGAGAAGTTCGGGAAGCCGAAGCTCCTGCCCACCGGCAAGGGCACCCACGGCCTGTACGTCAGCCGGGACTCACGCGAGATGTACGTGTCGAACCGAGGCGAAGGCACCATCTCGGTCTTCGACTTCCCCAAGAACAAGCTGACCAAGAAATGGAAACTCCCCCAGGGCGGCAGCCCCGACATGGGCGGGGTGTCGGCGGACGGCAACACCCTCTGGCTGTCCGGCCGTTACGACTCCGAGGTGTACGCCATCGACACCCGCACCGGAGTCCAGACGGCCCGCATCCCGGTGGGCGGCGGCCCGCACGGCCTCGCGGTCTACCCGCAGCCCGGCCGCTACTCGCTCGGCCACACCGGGATCTTCCGCTGAGCCGTTCAACGGTTGACCACACCGGCCACGGGGCACGAAAAGGGTAGATCCACCTGCCCTCCCCTCTGCCGCTCAGGAGGTCGCCCGTGCTGAAAGGCATCGACGTCAGCTCGTACCAGTCCACGTTCGACACGGACGGCATTTCCTTCGTGATCATAAAAGCGACGGAGGGCCGCTCGTACGTGAACCCACGCCTGACGGCGCAGACGAAGCGGGCACGGGACGGCGGCTGCGTGGTGGGCTTCTACCACTTCCTGTGGCCGGGGAACATCACGGCGCAGGCGGAGTATTTCGTCAGCAAGGCCCCTGAGAAATCAGGGGACTTGCTGGCGGTGGACTGGGAGTGGACGGGAGACCGCACCCGCGCGAGCAACGCGGAGAAGGACCGCTTCATCCGGGAGGTGAAGCGGCTGCGGCCGAACCACCGGACGATCTTGTACTGCAACCGCGATTTCTGGTTGAACTACGACTCCACCTCGTACGCGGGTGACGCCCTCTGGATCGCCGACTACGTCACGGCGGGCAAGCCGCGCATCAAGGCGAAGTGGCGGATCCACCAGTACACGTCTACGCCGCTGGACAAGAACGTCGCGGACTTCGCGAGCGAGGCCGCGCTGCGGGACTGGGCCAAGCCGCAGTCGTAGCCGTCCCGCGCGCGGCCCGTGGTGTCCGTCAGGCGCGCCACTCCGACGTGCGTTCCGGGGAGGCCTCGGACAGGGCCTTGGCGATTGCTTCGGTGTCCTTTGCGAGGCCATAGACCGGGGTGCCCGGCTGCTGGCGCCAGGATTCGTCCTGACCGCCCGTGTCCACCGTGTCGAAGCCGATCTCGTCGATCAGGTCGCGTACGACCTTCTTGGCGGCCTCGTCGTCACCCGACACCGGGAGGGCGACGCGGCCGGGTGTGCCCTTGGGCTGCGGCTTGTCGAGGATGTCCTGGGCGTACGTGCCGTTGAAGGCCTTGATCACCGGGTGGCCGATCTGGCGCTCGGTCCAGCGGCTCTCGGTCAGGCCCTCCTCGATCTCGGCGATCTTCCCGTCGCGCTGCTGCGGGTAGTAGTTGCCGGTGTCGATGACGGCTACGCCTTCCGCCGCGCCGTCGAGGAAGCCCGACGGCAGGTTCGGTACGGCCTTCAGGGGGATCGTCACGACGACGACCTGCGCGTCGCGCGCGGCCTCCTCGACCGTCACCGGCGTCGCGCCGGTCTCTTCGGCGAGGGCCGTGAGGGTGTGCGGGCCGCGGGAGTTCGCCACGGAGACGTCGTGGCCGATGGCGGTGAGGCGGCGGGTGAGGTTGCCGCCGATGTTGCCCGCGCCGATGATGCCGATCTTCATGACTCGTCGCCCTTCTGGGGGTCGTTCGCCTGCGTTCGTAACGGAGCCAACCTCCGGAAAGGGGTGAGGTATTCCTTGGGGAGCGCTTCGGCGCGGTTGTGCGGGATGGACGCTGCCGGGCCCTCCGCAGACCCCCGGCCCGCGCTTAGTCGCGGGCCAGCAGCCGGCCCAGGGTGTCCTGGAGTTCGGCCTGCGCCACGCGTGCCGCTTCCTCCGCGTCCTTGGCCTCGACGGCCCGCACGAGGGCGGCGTGCGCGGCGTCTCCGTGGTTCGTCTCCTCCGTGCGTACGTCGATCAGGTCGAGGAGGTTGATCAGGCCCTCCCGCAGTACGGGGGCGAACTCCGCGAAGAGGTCCGTCAGTACGGGGTTGCGGGCCGCCGCCACGACGGCCGCGTGCAGGGCGATGTCGGCGTCGATGAAGGCGGCGTCGCTCGCCGAAGCGGTGGCCCTGCGGCCGTCGAGTGCGGCGCGCATCGTCGTGATGTCCTCGTCGGTACGCCGCATCGCCGCGAGCCGCGCCGCCTGTACTTCCACCAGCATCCGCACCTCGTACACGTCCGACACCGCCGCCCGCCGCAGCCGCGTCGGCCAGTCCGCGACCGGCTCCGTCGCGATGACGAAGACTCCGGCGCCCTGGCGTGCCTTGACGAGCCCGGCCCCGGCGAGGGAGCGCAGCGCCTCGCGGACGGTCGAGCGGCCGATGCCGAGCTCCTTGGCGAGGGTCGTCTCGCCGGGGAGTCTGCTGCCGATGGGCCAGTGGCCGCCGGCGATCTGCTCGCGCAGGCGCTGGGTGGCCTGTTCGACCAGGGGGCTGGGGCGGAGGGAGCCGAGCGGCATGCGGGGGACCAACTTGTCTGAGGAGTACTTGTCTGAGGAGCTGAGGTGTGGCTAGTGTAGCCCCATGATCTTCTGCGGTCACCTTCTTCTCGGCTGCCGCGGCGGGGCCTGAAGCGACCGGCACCCCGCCGCGGGGTGCCGTGCTGCCGGTCGGCCACCGATCGCGAGCCGAAGGGCACCGCTTCTCATGAGCGACACCGCGTCCGACATCACGTCCGACATCACGTCCGACATCACGTATGACTGGAACCCGCAGCGTCCCAGCCCCATGCCGCACCACCGCTACCGCCCTTACCAGGACCGGGTCAACGTCCCTTCGCTGGACCGCAGTTGGCCCGCCGCCCGTTTCGAGCGCGCCCCCCTCTGGGTCCCCGTCGACCTGCGTGACGGCAATCAGGCGCTCGCCGAGCCGATGGACACCGGCCGCAAGCGCCGCTTCTTCGATCTGCTCGTCTCCATGGGCTTCAAGGAGATCGAGGTCGGCTATCCCTCGGCCAGCCGCGCGGACTTCGACTTCGTGCGCGATCTCGCCGCGCTCAGCGCGAGCGGCGGGATCCCCGACGACGTCAGCATCGTCGTCTTCACGCCCGCCAGGCCCGAACTCATCGACCGCACCTTCGAGTCGATCGAGGGCCTGCCCCGCGCCGTCGTGCATCTCTACATCCCCACCTCACCCGTCTGGCGCGACGTGGTGCTCGGACGGTCGCGCGCGCAGGTGCGCGAGGTCGTCACGGGAGCCGCCGCCCACATGGCCCGCCTGGCCGACGAGCGGCCGGGCGCGGACATCCGGTTCCAGTTCTCGCCGGAGACCTTCAACCTCACCGAGCCCGACTACGTACTCGAACTCTGCGACGGCCTGACCCAGTTGTGGGACGCGAGCCCCGACCGCCCCGTCACCCACAATCTCCCGGCGACCGTCGAGATCGCGACCCCGAACGTCTACGCCGATCAGATCGAGTACCTGCACCGAAACCTCTCACGACGCGCCTCCGTCATCCTCTCCGTCCACCCCCACAACGACCGCGGAACCGGCGTCGCCTGCGCCGAACTCGCCGTCCTGGCAGGGGCCCAGCGCGTCGAGGGCTGCCTCTTCGGCAACGGGGAGCGCACCGGCAACGTGGATCTGGTGACCCTCGCCCTGAACCTGTACGCCCAAGGCGTCGACCCCATGGTCGACTTCTCCGACATCGACGCGGTGCGCGAGGTCGTCGAGCACTGCAATCAGCTGCCCGTGCACCCCCGCCACCCCTACGCGGGCGACCTCACCCACACCGCCTTCTCCGGCACCCACCAGGACGCCATCAGCAAGGGCTTCGCCCACCACGCCCGCCGGGCAGCCGAGTTGGGGGTCCCGGAGCGCGAGGCGCCGTGGGACGTGCCGTACCTGCCCGTCGACCCCGCCGACATCGGGCGCACCTACGAAGCCGTCATTCGCGTCAACTCCCAGTCGGGCAAGGGCGGAATGGCGTATCTGCTGCAGACCCGGCACGGCCTCGACCTGCCGCAGCGCATGCGGCCCGACTTCTCGCGCGTGGTGCAGGAGGCCACCGACGACAGCGGCCAGGAGGCGACAGCCAAGGAGCTGTACGAGCTGTTCCGCGCGACCTATGTCGCGCCGGGACAGGGCGGCGGCGACGTGGAGCTGAGCTCCTGGACCACCGACCGCGCCCCGGACGGCGCCCACCGTTTCGTCTGCACCCTCCAAGTCGGCGACCGTGCAGGGGACTTCGAAGGCGTGGGCAACGGACCGCTCTCCGCGTTCGTCGAGGCGCTCGCCGCCGCCGGGATCGCCGTCGACATCCTGGACTACTCCGAGCATGCCACCGAGGCGGGCGGCGGCAGCGAGGCCGTCGCGTACGCCGAGTGCCGGGTCGGCGATGTCGTCCGCTGGGGGGCGGGCCTGGACACCTCCGTCCTGACCGCGTCCGTGCAGGCGGTGCTCGCCGCGGTGAACCGAGCGGGGGTCACCGCATGACCCAGAATCCGGACCAGGACCCGAACCCGGCCCCTGTCCTGCACGCCGACACCGTCACCGTAGTCCGCGACGGGAGCCCCATCCTCGAAGAAGTCACCCTCACCGTCCGCCCCGGCGAGCACTGGGCGCTGCTCGGCGCGAACGGCGCCGGCAAGTCGACCCTGCTCAGTCTCTGCGGCGCCCTCACTCACCCCACGCACGGCACGGTCGAGGTGCTCGGCCGTCGCCTGGGCAGCGTTGATCTGCGCGAACTCCGGTCGTACGTAGGTCATGTGAACCCACGTCACCCACTGCGCTCAGCCCTGTGCGTGCGCGACGTCGTCCTCACCGGACTCACCAACAGCGTGGAACCACTGCCCCGTTGGCGCCCCACACCCGAGCAGCACGAACAGGCCGACCGCCTGATCGCCATGCTCGGCCTCGCGCACCGCACGGACGCGCGCTGGCCCACGCTCTCCCAGGGCGAGCGCGGACGGACCCTGATCGCCCGCTCGCTGATGCCGAGACCGCGGCTCGTACTGCTCGACGAACCGGCCACCGGACTCGATCTCGCGGGCCGCGAACGCCTCCTCGACAGCCTGGACACCCTGCGCGAGACCCACCCCGGGCTCGCCACGGTCCTGGTCACGCACCACTTGGAGGAGCTCCCGGCCGGTACGACCCACGCGCTGCTCCTTCGCGACGGACGCGCGCTCGCCTCGGGAGCAGTGGACGACGTACTGACCAGCGACCAGATCAGCAAGTGCTTCGACCACCCGGTGCGGTTGGAGCGCACGGAGGGGAGATGGAGCGTGCGGGCCGCGCGGCGCGCACGCTGAGTACGCGGAAGGGGCCCGGCGCTCGCGTGCGCCGGGCCCCTTCCGCGCCGTCCCGCTACTTGTTCAGGCTCGCCCAGAACTCGTCGAACGACAGGCGCTTGTCCTTGTCGGCGTCCTTCGTGCCTATCACGGCCTCGGCCACCGTCTCGGTGACGTAGAAGTCCCCCATCTTCGCCATGGCCGACTTCCACTCGGCCGCCGTGATGAAGCCGTCGCCGTCCGCGTCGAACTGGTCGAACGTCTTGCGCGCTTCCTCGATGTCCGCCACCGGATCCACCCCTTCTTCGTGCACTGCTGACGGGGGCTAGGGTATCGGCCGTCCGAGGACGCGATCACAAGGAGTACGCCCATGGCCAGCACCCCTGCCGCGCTCGGGGCGATCCTCGACGCGGCTGCCCAGGGGCACTTCCCGCCGCCCGACGGCACCACCACCGTCGTGCCGCAGCCCTGCCACCGCGACGCGGGCGTGATCGCCTTCACCGCGCACTCGGTGGTCTTCACGGACGAGGACCCGCGGTGGGTGCACGCCACCCTCGCCGCGCTCGACTGCGATCCGCTGGCCGCCACGATGAACCCCCTGTTCCTCGCCGCCTTCCTGGAGCGGACGGGACGCGTGACGGACACCACCGACCTGCTGACCGTCGCCGACGCCCTGCCGGGCGGCCCCGATCCCGCCCTCGGACTTCACGAGCTCGACGACCCGGACCACCCCCGGGTGGTGCGGGCCCGCAAGCGTCGCGACGACGTGCGGGTGTGGGCCTGCGCAGGAGGCGGCCTGCTGGTGCTCGGGCGCGGGCTCGCCGGGCGGTGGGAGGCGGCGATCGAGGTCGAGGAGGACGTACGCCACCGGGGGCTCGGCCGGGCACTCGCGCTCGCGGCCCGGCAGCTGGTGCCCGGCGGGTACCCGGTGTGGTCGCAGCAGTCCGCGGGGAACGCGCGCAGTGTGCGGGCGTTCCAGGCGGCGGGGTACCGGCCGGTGGGCGCGGAGGCGCTGTTCGTCGCGCGTTGAGGGGTGAGGGCCGCGGGGTGAGGGCTGCGGGCGGTCCCGGTGCACGAAGCCGCCCCCCCCCGCACCTGATCTATAGGGTGGGCGGCGTGCGAGAGCTGCTGGTCGAGGACGACGACAATCACCCTGTGCCGCCGCGCCGGTGTCGTACGGCCGCCCGTCCACCGCGTCGGCGACGTCGAGATCGACACCGCGCGGCGGCAGGTCCGCAGGGGCGGCCTGCTGCTCACGACATCCTCACCAGTCACACGCTCAGCACTCGATGATGTTCACCGCGAGCCCGCCCCGCGCCGTCTCCTTGTACTTCACGCTCATGTCGGCGCCGGTCTCCTTCATGGTCTTGATGACCTTGTCGAGGGACACCTTGTGGCTGCCGTCGCCGCGCATCGCCATCTTCGCCGCCGTCACGGCCTTCACCGCCGCCATGCCGTTGCGCTCGATGCACGGGATCTGGACGAGGCCGCCGACCGGGTCGCAGGTCAGGCCGAGGTTGTGTTCCATGCCGATCTCGGCCGCGTTCTCGACCTGCTCGGGGCTGCCGCCGAGCACCTCGGCGAAGGCGCCCGCCGCCATCGAGCAGGCGGAGCCGACCTCGCCCTGGCAGCCGACCTCGGCGCCGGAGATCGAGGCGTTCTCCTTGAAGAGCATGCCGATCGCGCCGGCCGAGAGCAGGAAGCGGACCACGCCGTCCTCGTCGGCGCCGGGCACGAAGTTCATGTAGTAGTGCAGGACCGCCGGGATGATGCCCGCGGCGCCGTTCGTCGGGGCGGTCACGACCCGGCCGCCCGCGGCGTTCTCCTCGTTCACCGCCATCGCGTAGAGCGTGATCCATTCCATGGCGCGGGCCTGCGGGTCGCCCTCGGCGCGCAGCTGGCGTGCGGAGTTGGCCGCGCGGCGGCGGACCTTGAGGCCGCCGGGCAGGATGCCCTCGCGGGACATGCCGCGGGACACACACGCCTGCATCACGCGCCAGATGTCGAGCAGGCCCTCGCGGATCTCCGCCTCGGTGCGCCACGCCTTCTCGTTCTCCAGCATCAGCGCGGAGATGGACAGGCCGGTCTCCTCGGCGAGGCGCAGGAGCTCGTCGCCGGTGCGGAAGGGGTGCTTGAGGACCGTGTCGTCCGGCACGATCGGGTTCTCGCCCGCCACCGCGTCGTCGTCGACCACGAAGCCGCCGCCCACGGAGTAGTACGTCTTCTCCAGGACGAGGGCGCCCTCACGGTCGTACGCGAAGATCGTCATGCCGTTGGCGTGGTACGGCAGGGCCTTGCGGCGGTGCAGGACGAGATCATCGTCGAAGGCGAAGTCGATCTCGTGCATGCCGAGGAGATTGAGGCGGCCGGTGCTCTTGATCTGCTCGACGCGGTCGTCGGCGAACTCCACGTCGACCGAGCGCGGGGACTCGCCCTCCAGGCCGAGCAGCACCGCCTTCGGGGTTCCGTGGCCGTGGCCGGTCGCACCGAGGGAGCCGTAGAGCTCTGCCCGTATCGCGGTGGTGTGGGCCATCAGGCCCTCGTTCTTGAGGCGGCTCGCGAAGATGCGGGCGGCGCGCATGGGACCGACCGTGTGGGAGCTGGACGGGCCGATGCCGATCGAGAACAGGTCGAAGACCGAGAGGGCCACGAGAAACTCCAATGATGGTTGGTAGACGCCGTTGTCTGCCGGGGTGGTGCAGAGAACTACGAACGCGGGGCATGAACCGGGGCACCGCACTCACTGTCTTCACTGTCCAGTGTGCGCGGTGCCCCGAAGAATCGTACGAAGGAAAGCGTACGAAAGTGCTACAGGTTGGGGTACAGCGGGTGCTTGGCTGCCAAGGCCGAGACGCGGGCCTTGAGCGACTCCGTGTCGACGCCGCCCGGCTTCAGCGCCTCGGCGATGATGTCGGCGACCTCACGGAAGTCCTCGTCCTGGAAGCCACGGGTCGCGAGCGCGGGCGTACCGATCCGCAGGCCCGAGGTGACCATCGGGGGGCGCGGGTCGTTCGGGATCGCGTTGCGGTTGACCGTGATGCCGACCTCGTGGAGGCGGTCCTCGGCCTGCTGGCCGTCGAGCTCGGAGTTGCGCAGGTCCACCAGGACCAGGTGCACGTCCGTGCCGCCGGACAGGACGTCGACGCCGACCGCCTTCGCGTCGTCCTGCACCAGGCGCTCGGCCAGGATGCGGGCGCCGTCCAGGGTGCGCTGCTGGCGCTCCTTGAACTCCTCCGAGGCCGCGACCTTGAAGGACACGGCCTTGGCCGCGATCACGTGCTCCAGCGGGCCGCCCTGGAAGCCCGGGAAGACCGCGGAGTTCAGCTTCTTCGCGAATTCCTTGCTGCGGGCCAGGATGACGCCGCCGCGCGGACCGCCCAGCGTCTTGTGCGTGGTGGAGGTGACCACGTCCGCGTACGGCACCGGGTTGGGGTGCAGACCCGCGGCGACGAGCCCGGCGAAGTGCGCCATGTCGACCCACAGGTACGCGCCGACCTCGTCGGCGATCCGGCGGAACTCCGCGAAGTCCAGCTGGCGCGGGTAGGCGGACCAGCCCGCGATGATCACCTTCGGGTTGTTCTCCTTGGCCAGGCGCTCGACCTCGGCCATGTCCACCAGACCGGCGTCGTCGACGTGGTACGCGACCACGTTGAACTGCTTGCCGGAGAAGTTCAGGCGCATGCCGTGGGTGAGGTGCCCGCCGTGCGCCAGGTCCAGGCCGAGGATCGTGTCGCCGGGCTTGGCGATGGCGAAGAGGGCGGCCTGGTTGGCGGAGGCGCCGGAGTGCGGCTGGACGTTGGCGTACTCGGCGCCGAACAGGTCCTTGATCCGGTCGATCGCGATCTGCTCGGTGACGTCGACGTGCTCGCAGCCGCCGTAGTAGCGGCGGCCGGGGTAGCCCTCGGCGTACTTGTTCGTGAGGACCGTGCCCTGGGCCTCCATGACGGCGACCGGAGCGAAGTTCTCCGAGGCGATCATTTCCAGGGTGGACTGCTGACGGTGGAGCTCGGCGTCGACGGCGGCGGCGACGTCCGGGTCCAGCTCGTGGAGAGGGGTGTTGAGAAGCGACATCAGGTGGTCCCTAAGGGTCTTCGGGGGCTTCAGCTGCCGGAGAACTCGGTGTACTCGTCTGCGGAGAGCAGGTCCTTCGGCTCGTCCGTGATCCGTACCTTGAAGAGCCAACCACCCTCGAACGGGGCGGAGTTCACCAGCGACGGGTCGTCGACGACGTCCTGGTTCGACTCGACGACCTCACCGGTCACCGGCGAGTACAGGTCGCTGACCGACTTGGTCGACTCGAGCTCGCCGCAGGTCTCGCCCGCGGTCACCGCGGCGCCGGCCTCGGGAAGGTCCGCGTAGACGACGTCACCGAGCGCGTTGGCCGCGTGCTCGGTGATGCCGACCGTCGCCACACCGTCCTCGGCGGCCGAGAGCCACTCGTGCTCCTTGCTGTAACGCAGCTGCTGGGGGTTGCTCATGACCTGAATTCTCCTGTACGCGGGTGGGTGCTGCGGAACGAGAAAGATGTGCGTGGGGTCACTTCCGGGGTTACCACTGGGAAGGAAGTGTCACTTCTGGCGCTTGTAGAACGGCAGAGCCACGACCTCGTACGGCTCGTGCGTGCCCCGGATGTCCACGCCGACACCCTCGGTGCCGGGGATCGCGTGCGCCGCGTCGACGTACGCGATGGCGATCGGCTTGCCCAGGGTGGGGGAGGGGGCGCCGGAGGTGACCTCGCCGATGACCTTGCCGTCCGCCACCACGGAGAAGCCCGCGCGCGGGACGCGGCGGCCCTCGGCGATCAGGCCGACCAGCTTGCGCGGGGGAGCGGTCTCGGCGCGCTCGGCGGCGGCCGCGAGCGCCGCGCGCCCCACGAAGGTGTCGGACTGCGAGGTCTTCTCGAACTTCACGACCCGGCCGAGGCCGGCGTCGAAGGGCGTCAGCTCCGCGGTCAGCTCGTGCCCGTACAGCGGCATGCCCGCCTCCAGGCGGAGCGTGTCGCGGCAGGAGAGCCCGGCCGGGACCAGGCCGACGGGCTTGCCCGCCTCCATCAGCGCGCCCCAGAGCTTCTCGGCGTCGCCGGGCGCGACGAAGAGCTCGAAGCCGTCCTCGCCGGTGTAGCCCGTGCGGGCGATCAGCGCGGGCACGCCCGCGACCGTGCCGGGCAGGCCCGCGTAGTACTTCAGGCCGTCCAGGTCCGCGTCCGTGAGTGACTTCAGGATGCCGGGGGACTCGGGACCCTGGACGGCGAGCAGCGCGTACGCGTCGCGGTCGTCGCGGACCTCGGCGTCGAAGCCTTCCCCAAGCTCTCGGCTTCGCTCGAGCAGGGGAGACCCCGTCGCGCGGGCGGTGAGCGCGTCGAGGACGACCTGCGCGTTCGACGCGTTGGCGACCACCATGTACTCGGTCTCGCCGAGCCGGTAGACGATCAGGTCGTCCAGGATCCCGCCGTCCGCGGCACAGATCATCGTGTAGCGGGCGCGGCCGACACCGACGGAGCCGATGTTGCCGACCAGCGAGAAGTTCAGGAGGTCCGCGGCCTGCGGACCTGTGACGGTGATCTCGCCCATGTGGGAGAGGTCGAAGAGACCGGCCTTGGTGCGGACGGCGATGTGCTCGTCGCGCTCGCTGCCGTAGCGCAGCGGCATGTCCCAGCCCGCGAAGTCGGTCATGGTCGCGCCGAGCGCGCGATGCACGGCATCGAGGGCAGTCAGACGGGGGGCGGTACTCATACGTGGAACTCCCAGGGCATGACGGGCGAGGTCGATCCTCCCCATCTGTCATCGGAACCTGAGAGGTTCACCACGACCCGCCCGTACAGGGGGTCATGACTTGCACCTTGGGTGGAGCCGCCGGAGCGGCCCGCTTTTCAGATGTGCCTCGCCCGCGCGGTACGGGGCCTGAGAGATTCAAGGGAGGGACTTGCTCCTTCGGCGCCCCGGTGCGTCGTACGACGGTGACCGGGAACTCTCCCGCGCGGATTCAAACGGCCTGTATGGAGTTTGCGCGCACATCATTGCACGCGCCTCCGTCACAGGGCAGTGCCAGTCCCGTAATGCCCTTGTGCCGCATTACCTTCTCTTTACACTTGCCGGGGAAGCTGCGGTAAGCAGTTACGTGACCGCTATGGGGAGGCCGATCACGGTGCGCAGGACGAGTGTCTACGCGACCAACACAGGGGTGGCCCTGCCCAAACAGGCAGCCGCCCCCACCAGGGAGAGCTGCGGCCCCCTGCCGGCGGCCGTCGTCCGCGACCTGAGGCAGCGGACCGGGCACAGCCCGCACCGTCTCACCTTCGGCGAGGGCGACCTCATCGTCGTCTCCGGTCTTCCGGGCAGCGGCAAGTCCACGCTGATGCGCAGAGCCGTCGCGGGCCCGCGCATCGACAGCCAGGACACCCGCGACCGCTGGGCCCGCCGCATGCCGGGCCTGCTGCCGTACGCGGTGTACCGCCCCCTGGTCCGCCTCGCGCACTACGCGGGCCTGCGCAGAGCCCTGCGCTCCGGCGAGGGCGTCGTGGTGCACGACTGCGGCACCCAGGCGTGGGTGCGCCGCTGGCTGGCCCGCGAGGCCGCGCGGCGCGGCACGACGCTGCACCTGCTGCTGCTCGACGTGCCGCCGGACACCGCCATAGAGGGCCAGCTGTCGCGCGGTCGCGGCGTGTCGCGGTACGCCTTCGCGCGGCACCGAAGGACGGTCGGCCGCCTCGTCGGCGCCGCCGAGCGGGGCGATCTGCCGCGCGGCTGCGGCTCGGCCGTGCTGCTCGACCGGACGGCGGCCGGGGTGCTGCGGGGGATCGGCTTCGGGAACTGAGCCGTCCGTCACGTTAGGGTCGTGCCGCAGGCAGAGGGACCGAGCAGGGGTTAAGGACGATGGACATTCCGGCGCAGGCACACGCCCATCCCTATGGAGGATGGCCGGGCAACGAACTCGAAGAGGTGCTCGCGGCGTCCCTGGGCGCGCCCGGCGCGCCCCCCACCAGCACGGCATCCGCGGGCGCCCGCATCGTCGAGGTGCTCGGCCGCAGCCACGTCTGGGTCCCGCTGCCGAACGGTGGGGCCCCGGACAGCGGCACCCTCGACCTGCCCACGCTGGAGCTCGAGGGCCAGGCCTACGTCCCCGTGTTCAGCTCCGAGCAGCAGTTCCAGCAGGCGACCGGTGGCCGGATGGGCTGCACCGTGGCACCCGCCGTCGAGTTCGCGCGCGGCCTTCCCCCGCAGATGGGTATCGCGGTCAACCCGGACGGCACGGTCGGCGTCCCGCTGCCCCCGCCCGCCGTGGCCGAACTCTGCAGGGCCGGGCGCACCCCGCTGGACGGCCCCGCGAGCGGCGGCCGCGTACGCCTCTTCGAACCGGACTGGCAGGAGGACCCGGTGGACTTCCTGTCCGCCGCCGCGCGTGAGTTCGAGGCCACCGGGGTCGTCCTGAGCGCCCGCCGCTGCCTGGCGAGCGTCGAGGGCGCGGACCCGTCGCTGTTCGTCGGCGTCGAACTGACCTCCTGGGAGGGCAACGCGCGCGAACTGCCGATGGAGGCCGTGGGCCGGGCCCTCGGGCAGGCGCCGGTGGCCTGGCCGGTGAACCTGGTGCTGCTCGACGTGGCCCAGGATCCGGTCGGCGACTGGATGCGGGAGCGGGTCCGGCCCTTCTTCGGGCAGAGCCCGGGGGGCGAGCACGGACATGTGTAAGGACATGTGCAGGTACGTGGGTGAGGGTGCCGTACGTCAAGTCGGTGTCAGGATCGCCGCTTAAGCTGGTTTCATGACCCGGGGCCACCGGGTCAAGCGGGTCATCGCGAAGGGGCGGTTAAGGGTGAGTGCGTCGGGCACGGCTGCGGCCGGGCAGGTCGAGCACATGCTGCGCCAGGTGACGCCGGGGCGCTATGACGCCTACGAGGCGCTCCTGCGGGCGCTCGCCGCCGACCAGGTGTGGATGCTGCTCTGGCACGGCCAGGCCGGATCCCCCGACGCGCAGTACGGGAACATGGAGGTCGAGGGCCTCGGGTACGCGCCGTGCGTGACCTCCGCCCAGGAGCTCTCCGCCAGTGGCTGGAACCGCTCGTACGAGGTGGTCAGCGGAGTCGACATCTCGCGCACCCTCTACCCCGACCACTACGGCCTCTGGCTCAACCCGCACGCCCCCGGCGGCGGCGTCGGCATCCCCTGGCTCGACCTGCGGCGCATCGCGTCGGGCCTCGACCTGCTGCCCGCAGGGCCGCTGCGGCTCACCGAACCGGCCATCGAGATCCCCCAGTTCTACGCCCTGCTCACGCAGAACGCCCACCGCACGCCCGCGGTCCGCTCGCTGCGCCGCGCCTGGGTGCAGCCCGCGCTCGGCGCGCCGTACCTGGCCATCGGCCTCGATGTGTACGACACGTCGCCGTCGTCGGTGGACGGGGTGCGCACGATGATGCAGCAGTCGATCGCCGCCGTCCCCGACGGCCTGCCCGTGTCGACCGTCGCGATGTCCGACGCGTACGACCCCGTGGCCATGTGGCTGCGCGCCAATGCCAGGCCGTTCTACGACCGCGAGGCCCAGCCGGCACCGGCGCCCGCGGGTGGATACGGCTACCCCGCGCAGTACTGAAACGCCGCCGCGGCCCTCCCGGAAGGGCACTGAACCGGCCACCGCGGCTCGTATACCTGCCCTGACCGTCACGATGTCCGTTCTGATGGTGGAGGGGCTCTATGGGCTCCCGTGGAACGTTGCGACCCAACTGCCCCGTGTTCGCCCCTCGTTCACCTGCGTCCGGATAACGGAACACCTCGATCAGCATCACGGTTGCGCATCCATTCCCCGTCAAGTCTGGTAACAGATCGCGACCCCGATGAAGACTCCCGCACCAGGGGCGCTTCGCCCCTGTGTACGACGGACTGATCACGTCGCTACAGCGGCAAGTGCGGGCCGGTCACCACCGGTTGAGAGGGGTCCCTGCCACGATGACGGCACCATTGCATGACACACCTGCGGACGCGGACCCGACAGAGGATGTCGCTCCCGCAGCTGGTGCAGGGGTGAAGAAGGTCGAGGGGCGGTCCCTCAAGCAGATCGCCTGGAACCGCCTGAAGCGGGACAAGGTCGCCCTGGCCGGCGGCATCACCGTGCTCGTCCTGGTTCTTGTCGCCGTCTTCGCGCCCCTGATCGTCTCCCTGCTGGGCCACCCGCCCAACGAGTTCCACCAGGACGAGCTCGAAGACCTGACGAACCTGCCCAAGGGCGCGTTCGGCGGCATGAGTCCGGACTTCCTCTTCGGGGTCGAGCCGAACAAGGGCCGCGACGTCTTCAGCCGGATCGTCTACGGCGCCCGCATCTCGCTCCTCGTGGCGTTCCTCGCCGCCGTGGTGGCCGTGGTGCTCGGCACCTTCTTCGGTATCATCGCCGGTTACTTCGGCGGCTGGGTCGACGCGACGATCAGCCGGGTCATGGACGTGCTGCTCGCCTTCCCGCAGCTGCTCTTCGTGATCTCCCTGGTCTCGGTCCTGCCCGACGACCTGCTCGGGCTCACCGGCAGCGGCGTCCGCATCGCCGTACTGATCCTGGTGATCGGCTTCTTCGGCTGGCCCTACGTCGGGCGCATCGTCAGAGGCCAGACCCTCAGCTTGCGCGAACGCGAGTACGTGGAGGCGGCCCGCAGCCTCGGTGGCGGTCAACGGCACATCCTCTTCCGTGAGTTGCTGCCGAACCTGGTCGCGCCGATCACCGTGTACGCGACGCTCATGATCCCCACCAACATCCTCACCGAAGCGGCGCTCAGCTTCCTCGGCGCGGGTGTACGTCCGCCGACGGCCTCCTGGGGCGGCATGCTCCGGGACGCCCTCGCGACGTACGAGCACGACCCGATGTTCATGGTCTTCCCCGGCCTGGCGATCTTCGTGACCGTGCTTGCCTTCAACCTCTTCGGTGACGGGCTGCGCGACGCCCTGGACCCCAAGGGAACTCGGTAAACAGCTCCACTGGCTTGCCCCTGCCGCAGCGTCAGGTGGCTCTTCCCATGGTTCTCAAGGCAGTCAAAGCCTAGGACCGCGAATCTCGGAGGATGCGAGAAATGCCCACAGGTTCCTCTAAACGACGGTTGACCGCAGGCGCGGCCCTCGTCGTAGCGGCGCTGGTGACCACCACGGCGTGCGGCGGCGGCAGCGACGACGACGACAGCAAGGGTGCCGGCTACGACGCGGCCATCGGCAAGGTCGCGAACAAGTCGGCGAAGAAGGGCGGAACGCTCAAGTTCATCGCCAAGCAGGACCTGGACTCGGCCGACCCGCAGCGCGCGTACTACGGCATGACGTGGGACTTCATGCGGTTCTACACCCGCACGCTGATCACGTACGACACCAAGCCGGGTGCCGCGTCCAACAAGCTCGTCCCCGACCTCGCCGAGTCCACGGCGAAGATCAGCGACGACGGCAAGACCTACACGTACAAGCTGCGTGACGGCCTGACGTGGGAGGACGGCTCGAAGCTGACCTCCAAGGACATCAAGTACGGCATCGAGCGCATCTGGGCGACCAAGGTCATCACCGGTGGCCCCGGTTACCTGAAGTCCACGCTTGACCCCAAGGGCGAGTACAAGGGCCCCTACGAGGACAAGTCGAAGGACAAGCTCGGTCTGAAGGCGATCGAGACGCCGGACGACAACACCATCATCTTCAAGCTGCCCAAGAAGAACGGCGACTTCGAGCAGATGCTCGCGATGCCGTCGGGCACCCCGGTCAAGCAGTCCGAGGACACCGGCGCCAAGTACACCCAGCGCCCGTTCTCCTCCGGCCCGTACAAGTTCCAGAACTACAGCGCGGGCAAGAGCATCACGCTCGTCCGCAACAAGAACTGGAAGAAGTCGTCGGACCCGGTCCGTCCCGCGCTGCCGGACAAGATCACGGTCACCATCTCGGCGAACCTCGAAGAGAACGACAAGCGCCTGATGGAAGGCGACTACGACATCGACATGAATGGCACCGGCATGACCCAGTCGGGTCGCACCACCGCCATTCAGGACCACAAGGCCAACGTCGACAACATGCAGACGGACTTCGTCCGTTATGTCGCCCTGGTGACCAAGACGAAGCCGTTCGACAACGAGGCCTGCCGCAAGGCCGTCTTCTACGCCACGGACTTCGCGAGCCTGCAGAAGACCCGTGGTGGCGAGGTCGCCGCCGGTGAGATCGCCACCAACGTCTTCCCGAAGTCGATCAAGGGTCACGACGACTACGACCCGTACGGCATCAAGGAGCGCAAGGGCAAGCCGGACGTCGCCAAGGCGAAGGCCCAGCTCAAGGAGTGCGGCAAGCCGAACGGCTTCTCGACCAAGATCTCGGCCCGCACCAACCAGCCGGGCGAGGTGGACGCCGCCACGGCGCTCCAGGAGTCGCTGAAGAAGGTCAACATCAACGCCGATGTCGACCAGATCGACGGCGCCGACTCCTCCAGCATCACCGGTTCTCCCTCGGTCGTGAAGAAGCGCGGCATCGGCATGACGATGGCGGGCTGGGGTCCTGACTTCCCGACCGGCCAGGGTTACGCCCAGCCGCTGTTCGACAGCCGTTTCATCAACGAGAACGGCAACTACAACGAGTCGCAGATCGACGAGCCGAAGATCGACAAGTACTTCGACGACGCGATCGGCACGGTCGACCCCAACAAGGCCGGTGAGATCTACACCGAGCTGGCCCACGAGATCGTCGACAAGGCCTACTGGATGCCCTTCATCTACGAGAAGAACATCAGCTGGCGTTCCTCGCGGGCGACCAACGTCTACTCGTCCGCCGCTTACAGCGGTCGTTACGACTACGTCTCGCTCGGTGTGAGCGACAAGAAGTAGTTCCCGCCACCAAGGCAGTCCCACCGCCGAATCCCGCCAGTCCGAAGGGCAGGTGATGGCCCCGGGCGGTGACCGGGACCCCTCACAAGGGGGTGCCGGTCACCGCCGGGCCGCGCACAGTGCTTGCTTATCTCATCCGGCGCCTGATCGCCGTTGTCGTCATGGTGCTGGTCGTACTGCTCGCGACCTTCACCGTCTTCTTCATGCTGCCCAAGTGGGCGGGACAGGACATCGCCGTCCTCTTCGCCGGCAAGTCGTCGGGTGCCGAGCAGCTCGCGGGCATCCGCATCAAACTGGGCCTGGACGATCCTTTGCTCGTCCAGTTCTGGGACTTCGTCAAGGGCATCCCGATGGGGCGTGACTACGCCAACGGGTCCGACGTGACCCACTGTCCGGCCCCTTGCTTCGGGTACTCCTTCCGTACCGAGGCACCTGTCTGGGAGACCCTCAAGGACGCGCTGCCCGTCACCGGTGCGCTCGCCGCCGGTGCCTGTGTGCTGTGGCTGGTCGCCGGTGTCGCCACCGGCGTGCTCTCCGCGCTCAAGCGCGGCACCATCTGGGACCGTTCCGCGATGATCACCGCCCTCGGCGGCGTCTCCCTGCCGGTCTTCTTCACCGGCATGATCGCGATGGGGCTCTTCGTCCACACCCTCGGCTGGGTGAAGATCGAGGACACCCTCACCACGGACGACCCGATCAACATCTGGTTCGAGACCCTGATCCTTCCCTGGATCGTGCTCGCGTTCCTCAACGCCGCCATGTACGCGCGACTCACCCGCGCCACCATGCTGGAAGTGCTCGGCGAGGACTACATCCGCACCGCGCGCGCCAAGGGGCTCGGCGAGGCCGTCGTCATCAGGCGGCACGCGCTGCGCTCCGCGATGACGCCGATCCTCACCGTCTTCGGCCTGGATCTCGGCGTGCTCATGGGTGGCGCCGTCCTCACCGAATCCACCTTCAACCTGCCGGGGCTCGGTCTCGAGGCGGTCAAGGCCATCAGCAACAAGGACCTGCCGGTGATCCTCGGCGTCACCTTGTGCGCGTCGCTCGCGATCGCGCTTGCCAACCTCGTCGTCGACCTTCTGTACGCCGTCATCGACCCGCGAGTGAGGCTGGGATGACCGAACTGCACAAGACCGGAGCGGCGGTCGGAGAACCCGTCCCCGATTCGGTCGCTCCCACCGCCTTCCTCGAAGTACGCGACCTGAAGGTGCACTTCCCGACCGACGACGGCCTGGTCAAGTCCGTCGACGGGCTCAGCTTCCAGCTGGAGAAGGGCAAGACCCTCGGCATCGTCGGCGAGTCCGGCTCCGGCAAGTCGGTCACCTCGCTGGGCATCCTCGGCCTGCACACCGCCGGGCAGTACGGCAGCCGCAAGCCGCGGCTTTCCGGCGAGATCTGGCTGAACGGCACGGAGCTGCTCAGCGCGGACCCGAACAAGGTGCGCAAGCTGCGTGGCCGCGACATGGCGATGATCTTCCAGGACCCGCTGTCCGCGCTGCACCCGTACTACTCCATCGGCAAGCAGATCATGGAGGCGTACCGGGTCCACCACGACGTGGACAAGAAGGTCGCCCGCAAGCGTGCCATCGAGATGCTCGACCGGGTGGGCATTCCCCAGCCGGACAAGCGGGTCGACAGCTATCCGCACGAGTTCTCCGGCGGCATGCGCCAGCGCGCGATGATCGCCATGGCCCTGGTGAACAACCCCGAGCTGCTCATCGCGGACGAGCCGACGACCGCCCTGGACGTCACCGTCCAGGCGCAGATCCTCGACCTCATCCGGGACCTGCAGAAGGAGTTCGGCTCCGCGGTCATCATGATCACGCACGACCTGGGCGTGGTCGCCGAGATGGCGGACGAGCTGCTCGTGATGTACGGCGGGCGCTGCGTCGAGCGGGGTACCGCGGAGAAGGTCTTCTACGAGCCCCAGCACCCCTACACCTGGGGCCTGTTGGGGTCGATGCCGCGCATCGACCGCGAGGAGACCGACCGTCTCGTGCCGGTCAAGGGTTCCCCGCCCAGCCTGATCAACCTGCCGGAGGGCTGCGCCTTCAACCCGCGCTGCCCCTACGCCGACATCCCCAAGGACCAGATCACCCGCCGCGAGCGCCCCGAGCTGCGCCAGGTCGCCTCGGGCCACTTCTCCGCCTGCCACATGTCGCAGGACGAGCGCACCCGGATCTGGACCGAAGAGATTGCGCCGAAGCTGTGAAAGACGACACGAAAGACCAGGCGAAGGGCCAGGAGATGACGATCCCGGCGCAGACGAAGGAGAAGGACTCACCCGAGCCGCTGCTCAAGGTCGACGGCCTGGTGAAGCACTTCCCCATCAAGAAGGGCCTGCTCCAGCGCCAGGTCGCGGCGGTGCAGGCCGTCGACGGTCTCTCCTTCGACGTACGACCCGGTGAGACGCTCGGCGTCGTGGGCGAGTCCGGCTGCGGCAAGTCGACGATGGGCCGTCTGATCACCCGCCTGCTCGAACCGACCGCGGGGCGCGTGGAGTTCGAGGGCGTGGACATCACGCACCTGAACACCGGCAAGATGCGGCCACTGCGCCGCGACGTGCAGATGATCTTCCAGGACCCGTACTCGTCGCTGAACCCGCGGCACACCATCGGCACGATCGTCGGTGCGCCGTTCAAGCTGCAGGGCGTCAAGCCCGAGGGCGGCCTGAAGAAGCACGTGCAGGAGATGCTGGAGCGCGTGGGGCTCAGCCCCGAGCACTACAACCGCTACCCGCACGAGTTCTCCGGCGGTCAGCGCCAGCGCATCGGCATCGCGCGCGCCCTCGCGCTGCGGCCCAAGCTGGTCGTGGCCGACGAGCCCGTCTCCGCCCTGGACGTCTCCATCCAGGCGCAGGTGGTCAACCTCCTGGACGACCTCCAGGACGAGCTCGGTCTCACGTACGTGATCATCGCGCACGACCTCTCGGTCATCCGGCACGTCTCGGACCGCATCGCGGTGATGTACCTCGGCAAGATCGTGGAGCTCGCGGACCGCAAGGACCTCTACTCCACGCCGATGCACCCGTACACCAAGGCGCTGCTCTCCGCGGTGCCGGTGCCCGACCCAAGGCGGCGCGGCGTCCAGAGTGAGCGCATCCTGCTGCACGGTGACGTCCCCTCGCCGATCGACCCGCCCACCGGCTGCCGTTTCCACACGCGCTGCTGGAAGGCGACGGAGGTCTGCGCGACGAAGGAGCCACCGCTGATCCCCCTCGCGTCCGGCCACCAGGTGGCGTGCCACCACCCGGAGAACGCCGAGGACCAGCAGCCGGGCGACACGAAGCTGCTGCAGGTCGCCAGGGAGGCGATCGACGTGGTGTCGGTGGTGAGCAAGGCGGAGGAGACGGCCGAGGAGGCCGCGGCTCCGAAGAAGACCGTCTCGAAGGACGAGGTCTCGAAGGACGCTCCTGAAGCGGAAGCCAAGGGTCAGGCGTCAACTGACAAGTAGCACCTGATGACTTGGTAAAAATCAGTCACCAAGTCATGTACGCGCCCATACGGGAGAGCGCAGAGTCTGCGTGTCCGTCTCATCGGAACACGCGCGAAGGGATGACTCATGGCACTCTCCCGTTCGGCACGTCTGGGGGGCACTGGCCACCGCCGCCTCCTTCTGCTTGATCGCCGCGGCGCCCGCGCCCCACCCGGGCTCCGACGGCGTCGGCGATCCGCAGCGCGACACGATGTTCGCCTCCGCCGTCTACCAGCGCGGCGCCATGACACTCCAGATCCTGCGCGAGCGCATCGGCGACAAGGCGTTCTTCAAGCTGCTTCCTGCCTGGGCCGAGCGGCACCGGTACGGGAACGCGAACACCGCCGACTTCATCCGGCTCGCCGAGAAGATCTCGGGCAAGCAGCTCGACGGTCTCTTCCACACGTGGCTGTCCACGAAGGGCAAGCCTGCCCTGTAGCCGCCGCCCGCGGTCCGTGCGGTGCCGCCCTGGTGGGGCCCGTGACGGCGGGCAGGTAAGAATGTCGCGTGATCCAGGATCTGTTCAGTCCCTCCGTCCAGCACGCGCTCGACATCGTCGGGATCTTCGTCTTCGCGATCTCCGGCGCCCTGCTCGCCGTACGCAAGAACTTCGACGTCTTCGGGATCGTCGTGCTCGCCGAGGTCACCGCCCTGGGCGGGGGGATCTTCCGTGACGTGGTCATCGGGGCGGTGCCGCCCGCCGCCTTCGTCGACCTCGGCTACTTCATCACACCGCTGTTCGCCGCCGCCCTGGTGTTCTTCCTGCACCCGGAGGTGGAGCGCACCCAGCTCGCGGTGAACGTCTTCGACGCGGCGGGCCTCGGCCTCTTCTGCGTCACGGGCACGACCAAGGCATACGACTACGGCCTCGGCCTCACCGCGTCGGCGGCCCTGGGTCTCGCCACCGCGGTGGGCGGCGGCGTGCTGCGCGACATCATCGCCAACGAGGTGCCCTCGCTGGTGCGCTGGGACCGTGACCTGTACGCCGTGCCCGCGATCGTCGGCTCCGCGATGGTCGCGCTCTGCATCAACTACGACATGGTGAACGCCTTCACCAGCACCCTCGCCGTGATCACGACCTTCGTCCTGCGGCTGCTCGCGCTGCGCTACCACTGGCGCGCCCCGCGGGCCTGGCACCGACGGTCGACGGCGGTGGAGGTGGAGGAGGCGTCGTCGTAGACGGGGACTCGGCAGGCAAAGCTACCGCTCAGTAATTTCATGTTGTACGTTGCTGGCATGGCAGAGGCAACATCCATACCGGCAGCGGTGCCCGCGAGCATCGGCGACAGCGAGTTCGACCGCGACACAGCGGTCACCCGGCGCGAGCCCGGTGTCTACGACATCGACCTCTCGGCCGGGTGGACGATCATCAACGCGGTGAACGGCGGCTACCTCCTCGCGGTCCTCGGCCGCGCGCTGGCCGACGCCCTGCCGCACGCGGATCCCTTCACGGTCTCCGCGCACTACCTGACGGCGTCCCACCCCGGCCCCGCCGTGATCCGCACGGACACGGCCCGCACGGGGCGGACCCTGTCCACCGGGCAGGCCTCGCTCTTCCAGTACGACGAGGAGGGGCGTGAGGTGGAGCGGATCCGCGTGCTCGCCTCGTACGGAGATCTGGCGGGGCTTCCCGACGACGTCCGTACGACAGCCGAGCCCCCGGCGCTGCCACCGCTCGACCAGTGCTTCGGTCCGCAGGACGCGCCGGACCACCGCCCCGTCCCCGGCAGCTCGGCGATCAGCGACCGGCTCTTCCTGAAGCTGGACCCCTCCACCCTGGGGTGGGCCCTCGGCCAGCCCTCCGGCAAGGGGGAGATGCGGGCCTGGTTCGGACTGGCGGACGGGCGTGACGCGGATCCGCTGTCGCTGCTGCTGACGGTGGACGCGTTGCCGCCGACCGCCTTCGAGCTGGGCATCTCCGGCTGGGTGCCGACGGTGGAGCTGACCGTGCATGTCCGGGCGAAGCCCGCGGCCGGTCCTCTTCGGGTGTCCATCACCACGCGGAACCTCGCGGGGGGCTTCCTGGAGGAGGACGCGGAGGTCTGGGACAGCGAGGACCGCCTGGTGGCCCAGTCCCGGCAGCTGGCGCGGGTCCGCCTGGGGTGAGGCAAGGGCGGTCCCTGCGGGGCTTTCCCAATCCCCTCCACCCCTTCCCGAACTGCGGCTCCGCCCCAGACCCCGCTCCTCAGTCGCCGGAGGGGCTGAATTTTCAGCCCCTCCGGCGACTGAGGAGGGCCCCCGAGCCGGCGGGTTTTCGGGAAGGGGCGGGGTTGGGGAAAATTCCCCTTACCCCACCAACAGCACGCCCCCATAAGAAGCCCCCGCAACCACCACCCACGCACACAGCCCAACCACCGCCATCCGCCCGCCCGTTCGGGTCAGTGACGGCAGGTCCACCGCCGAGCCGAGGCCGAACAGGGCCGCCGCCAGGAGGAGTTCCTGGGCGTGGCCCGCCGCGTCCAGGAGCGAGCCCGGAACCCAGCCCGTACTGCGTACCGCCACCATCCCCAGGAACCCCACCACGAACAGCGGCAGCAGAGGGGCGCGCCGCCGGGCCCCGCCCGGAGCAGCGGTACGCGCCCGCAGGGCGAACGCAACCCCCGCCACCAGCGGCGCAAGCAACGCCACCCGCATCAGCTTCACCAGCACCGCGTCCTCAAGCGCCCCCGCCCCCGCGGTCTGCGCGGTGGCCACCACCTGCCCCACGTCGTGCACGCTCGCCCCGGCCCACCGGCCGAACTCCGCGTCACTCAGCCCCAACGGCCCCTGCAGCAGCGGAAGTACGGCTATCGCGAGCGTTCCGCAGAGCGTCACCAACGCCACCGAAACCGCCGCGTCCCGCTCCTCGCTCTCGGTCGCCTCGCTGACCGCGCCGATCGCGGACGCCCCGCAGATCGAGTAGCCGGTGGCTATCAGGAGCGGCTGGTCGCCGGGCAGGCCCATGCGGCGGCCCAGCCACCACGTCCCGAAGAACGTCGCCGCGACCACCCCGAGCACCATCCCCACCGTCGCCCAGCCGAGCCCGAGGACGTCGTCCAGGCTCAGCTTCAGGCCGAGCAGGACGATGCCGAGCCGCATCAACCGCTTCCCGGCGAGGGAGAGACCGGCCTTGGCCCGGCCTCGTACGACGGCCCGCACGCCTGGCACATGAGCCGCCGCGAGGCCGAGCACCACCGCAGCCGTCAGCATCGGGACCGCCGGGATCAGCGCGTGCGTCGCCCAGGCCGCCGCGACACCGAGGGCGGCCAGGGCAAGCCCCGGCCATGGGCCGCGGGCAGGGGGAGGAGCCACCGCGGCGACCCGCTGACGCTGCCCCAGGAGCGCCATCAGCGGTCGGCCGGCAGTTCGTACACCCGGCGCACGCTGGTGCCCAGGCGGGATATGTCCGCGCCGTACACGTGGAGCGAGATCGCCCGCCCCGTACCGGCGTTCCAGACGCGGTGGATGTCCCCGGGCGGCGCGAAACCGCACACCGTGCCCTGCCGGTTGACCAGGTCCTCGGTGGCGACGAGCCGCGCCGGGGCGCCGGACGCGGCCGGGACGAGCCGGTAGCGCCGCTCGTGCTCCGCGCCCTCGTGGACGCCGGTGACGCACCAGGAGACGTGGTCGTGGACCGGCGTGTGCTGACCCGGCAGCCAGACGAGGCCGACCACGGAGAAGCTGCCGTCGTGCTCGGCGTGCAGCAGATGCTGCCGGTAGCGCTCGGGGTCGCCCTCGCACTGTTCGTCGGTGAGCAGGTCGGCCGCGCCCAGATGCGGCGCGAGCCGCTCGCCGACCAGATAGGCCGTCAGATCGGGCGGAAGGCCCCGGCCGACGGCCTCGCGGATGCCGGCGACGAGTTCGTGGAGGCGCCCGGTGGTGCGGGCTGCGCGGTACGCGGTGGTGGAGGCACTCATACAGGCAGCGTCCTGCCGCGCTTCCATCACGTCCAACGACAGTTTCTAAGCCGTACTCCAACTTTCGCTTATGGATGGAGTGTCATGGCAGGGCGTACTTCAGCGGGGCGTGCTTCAGCGGGGCGTGCCACAGCAGGGTGGGCCTCAGCAGCCCACCCGGTTCGCCGCCACCGCCTTGAGCTGCTCGAGGACCAGCGCCGTCGCCGGTATCCGCAGGTGCTCCCGGAGTACGTACGCCGAGACCTGCCGCCGTGACGCCGGATCGAGGGCGCGGCCCGTCACTTCGCGGTGGCGCAGGAAGTTGAGGACGAGTCCCGGCATCATCGCGATGCCAAGACCCTCGGCGACCAGGCTCTGGATGACGAGGTTGTCGTCCGTGGTGAAGGCGATGTCCGGCGCGAAGCCCTGCTCGGCGCATTCGTGCAGGAAGTTGGCCCGGCAGCGCAGGCAGCCGGCGATCCAGCGCTCGTCCGCGAGGTCGACGAGCCGGACGGAGCGGCGCCGGGCCAGCGGGTGGCGGGACGGCATGAGCACCGTCAACTGGTCCTCCATCAGCGGGACTTCCACCACCTCGTCCGGCACGTCCTCGTGGAGGCCGGGGTAGTGGAAGGCCAGCGTGATGTCGCAGTCGCCGTCCACCAGGCGCTGGAGCGACTCGGGCGGTTCGTTCTCCTGGAGTTCGACGCGCACGCCGGGATGGCTCGCCGCGAGCCGGGACAGTGCCTCGGGGATCAAGGTGGCGTTGGCGCTGGGGAAGGCGCAGACGCGGACGCGCCCGGTGCGCAGGCCGGTGATGGCCTTCATCTGCTGCTGGGCGGCGTCGATGTTCCCGAGGATGATCCCCGCGTGCCGGGAGAGCGCCTCGCCCGCCTCGGTCAGCCGCATCCTGCGGCCGACGCGGGTGAAGAGGACCGTGCCGACGGACCGTTCGAGCGCCTTCATCTGCTGGGTGATCGCGGGCTGCGTATAACCGAGCGAGCGGGCGGCGGCGGAGTAGGAACCGGTGCGGACCACTTCATGGAATGACCTGATGTGCCGGGAATCGAACACGTCTGAATCATAAGCAGGAGTTGGGAAGGACCGACAAGCCCCCCTCTTGACCTCCTGTCGCTCCCTCTCTCGACCCCCTGCCGCTCCCTGTCTCGACCCCCTGTCACGATCCCTCTCGGGCCCCCTGTCGCGGCCCCTCTCCGGCCCCACGCGACAGCTGATGTCAGCTTTTCCGCCATCCTTGGCTGCGTGAAATCCGACCGGCTGCTCTCGATCCTGCTGCTGCTCCAGACCCGCGGGCAGGTCCCCGCCCATGACCTGGCCGAGCGCCTCGAAGTCTCCGTGCGCACCATCTACCGCGACATCGAGGCACTCTCCACCTCCGGCGTCCCGGTGTACGCGGAGCGCGGGCGGCACGGGGGCATCGCCCTCCTGCCCGGCTTCCGTACGGATGTCACGGGGCTCACGGCGGACGAGTCGCGGGCCCTGTTCATCCTGGCAGCGCAGGGCGCGCACGCCGCGCTCGGGCTCGACGCGGCGCTCGGCTCCGCGCTGCGCAAGGTCATGGCGGCGCTGCCCGAACCACACCGTCCCGCCGCCGAGTTGACCAGTCGGCGCATCCTCGTCGACTCGGCGCGCTGGATGCCGGGGCCCCGCGGCTCGGAGCCGGTCGTCGTCGACCTCGACGTACTGCAGGACGCGGTCTTCTCCGACCGGCGGCTGCGCCTGCGCTACCGGCACAGCGGCGACGCGGAGCCGCGCACCTACACGGTGGACCCCTACGGCCTCGTCTCCAAGGCAGGCGTCTGGTACCTGGTCGCCGACCGGCGCGGTGCCCCACGGCTCTTCCGCGCCGACCGCGTGCAGGTGGCGACCCGCACGGACCAGCCCGTGCGGCGCAGGGCCGGTGTCGAGCTCGCCGACGTCTGGGGCGTCCTGAAGCGTCAGGTCGAGGACCGCCCGGTCGGCGTCGACGTGACGGCGCGGGTCGCGCGCGACCGATACGCCCAATTCCTGCGCCTCAAGGGTCAGTTCCTCAACGCGCGCCCCGAGGACGACGGAGAGAGCGAGTGGATCACCGTCCGGCTCGGGTTCGGCACCGTCGGCGACGCCCGCACGCTGCTTCCGTTCGCCGCCAGTGTGGAGGTGCTCTCGCCGCCGGAGGTGCGCGCCGAGCTGGCGGGCGCCGCCGCCGCGGTCACCGGTCTGTACGCAGGAAACGGCTGAGCTCGCCGGTGAGTTCGGCCGACGCGTCCTCCTGTACGAGATGGCCCGCGCCCTCGATCAGACGCAGCTCGGCGCCGGGGATCAGCTTGGCGAGCTCGTGGCCGCGCTCCACCGGGATCCAGGTGTCGTCCGTGCCCCAGCAGATGAGGACGGGCAGCGTCAACTCGCCGTAGCGGCCCTGGACTTCGTCCGTGAAGCGCTGATCGTTCTGTTGGATCTGCCGGTAGAACGCGGTTCTGCCCTCCTCGGTGCACCAGGGCTCGACCAAGCGGTCGAGCACCGCCGGGTGCAGACCGCGGTGGCTCGCCGAGCCGACGTACTCGCGCACGAGCGCCTCGTGCAGGGCGGGCGGCAGCTGGGCGAAGACGTCGGCGTTGGCGCCGAGCAGGCGGTAGGCGGGGGAGCCCCAGGGTGCGACGGCCACCGGGTCGACGACGGCCAGACGTTCGTAGCGGGCGCCGTGCAGGAGGTGGGCGCGCAGCGCGACGCAGCCGCCGAAGTCATGGGCCACCACGGCGGGTTCGTCGAGGCCCCAGTGCGCGAGGAGCTCGGTGAGGACACGGGCCTGCGCTGCCAGGGTCACGTCCTGCCCGGAGCGCATCTCGGAGGTTCCGTAGCCGGGCAAGTCCCATACGTACACGCGGTGTTCGCGGGAGAGCGCGCGGGCCACGCCCCGCCAGACGTACGAGGAGAAGGGGGTGCCGTGGACCAGGACGAGGGGCGGTGCGTCCTGGGGGCCGAGGGCGGCCCAGCGGACGGAGCCGGTCGGTCCTGCGAAGGTCTGGTCGAGCGTCCAGTCGCGGTCGGTCGTCATGACCGTAAGGCTAGTAGCCCCTTACGTGAGAGTCGAGGCCCGTGGGGCCGCGGGTCGTGCGTGGCTCCTCCTGTTACCGCTCGTCCAGCCAGTGGTGCCGTCCGAGCGACACCAGGCGCAGCTGTCGGCGCGCGCCTGCCGCCACCCGCTCCTCGGTGCCGGGTGCCGCCTCCAGGAGCGCGGACGCGGTCATCACCATGTGGTCGACGTACATCCTGGCCAGCATCAGGAGGTCGTCCTCGTCCCAGCCCGCCGACTCGGGCTCCCGGGCGAACTGGTCCTTCACCTCCTGTGCGAACAAGGTGAGTTGATCGCCTATCGCGGACCGCACGGCCTGCACTCCGCCGTGCTGCTCGCGGGCGATGAAGCGGACGTGGGCTGGATGCGTGCGTACGTACGCGACGATCAACTCGACCGCCGCCGCGATGCGTTCCTCGCCGTCACCGTCGCCGGTCGCCGCGAGGAGGGCGACGAGCGTGGTGTGCAGGCTGCTCAGCGCCTCCTCCACCAGGGCCACGCCCAGGTCGGCCATGTCGTGGAAGTGGCGGTAGAAGGCGGTGGGGGCCACGCCCACGGCGCGGGTGACCTCACGCAGGCCCAGGCTGCTCAGGCTCTGCTCCTCGAGCAGCTGGAGCGCCGCGTCGAGGAGTGCCTGCCGGGTCTTCTGCTTCTGGGCCTGCCGGACGCCGAGAGTGTGACTCATGCCATGCAGTTAACAACTGTTCTCCGAGATTGGGAAGCCGGTGAGGCGGTAGACTCCTGGGTCAGTGAACAGTTGTTACCACAAGCGTTCACCGAATTCCTCAACGAGAGGCAACCCATGCTGTTCCTCGTCGCCGCACTCCTGCTGCTCGGTGTCGCCCTGGGCTCCGTGGCCCATGCGCCCCTCCCCGTCACCCTCGTCGCCGCCGCCGTCATCGGCGTCTGGCTCGTGGTGTTCGCGATCCGCGAGCGGCATGCGCGCCACCAGTCCTGATCCGTACGGCACCTACAAGGAGTCGCACCATGGAACTCACGACCATCGACCCCGAGTCCACGTCCACCGACCCTGAGTCCACGTCCACCGACCCCGAGTCCACGTCCACCGACCCTGAGTCCACGTCCACGTCTTCGTCCGCGCCCAAGCCTTCCGGTCGGCGTGACACCGACGGTATGGCCGTCGCCTCGTTCGTCCTCGGCCTGCTCGGGCTGCTCGTCCTGAACCTCTTCCTCGGCCCGATCGCCATCGTCCTCGCGGGGATCGCGCTCATGCGCGGGACCAGCCGAAAGGGCCGCGCGCTCCTCGGACTCGGGCTCGGCGTGGCCGATCTCGTCGTCCTCGCCGTGCTGATGTCCATGGACAACACCGTGTCGTGGGGTCTCGCGGGCTGACACCGCTTGGACGCGGGGCCTGCCACGGCTCGTAGAATCGTGCCCACCATGGCCTACCTCGACCACGCAGCGACCACTCCGATGCTCCCGGAGGCGATCGCGGCGATGACCGCCCAGCTCGCCGTCACCGGCAACGCGTCCTCCTTGCACGCCGCGGGGCGCCGGGCGCGACGCACCGTCGAGGAGGCCCGCGAGACGCTCGCCGAGTCCCTCGGCGCGCGCCCCAGCGAGACCGTCTTCACCGCGGGCGGTACCGAGGCCGACAACCTCGCCGTGAAGGGCCTGTACTGGGCTCGGCGCGATGCCGAGCCCGCGCGGACCCGGGTCCTGGCCAGCCCCGTCGAGCACCACGCCGTCCTCGACGCCGTGCACTGGCTGGGCGAGCACGAAGGCGCCACCGTCGAGTACCTCCCCGTCGACGCCTACGGCCGCGTGCACCCCGAAGCGCTGCGCGAGGCGATCGGGCGTAACCCCGACGACGTCGCCCTCGCCACCGTCATGTGGGCCAACAACGAGATCGGCACCATCCAGCCGATCCGCGAACTGGCCGATGTAGCAGGGGAGTTCGACATCCCGCTGCACGCCGACGCGGTGCAGGCCTTCGGTCAGCTGCCCGTGGACTTCGGCGCTTCCGGGCTCGCCGCGATGACCGTCTCCGGGCACAAGATCGGCGGTCCGTACGGCATCGGGGCGCTGCTCCTGGGCCGCGAGTACAGCCCCGTGCCCGTCCTGCACGGCGGCGGGCAGGAGCGTCATGTGCGCTCCGGGACGCTCGACGTGCCCGCGATCGCCGCGTTCGCCGTGGCGGGGCGGCACGCCGCGGAGCAGCGCGAGTGGTTCGCCCGGGAGATCGGCGCGCTGCGGGACGAACTGGTCTCCGCCGTGCGTGATGCGGTCCCGGGCGCGATCCTGGGGGGAGATCCGGTCGACCGGCTGCCCGCGAACGCGCACTTCACCTTCCCCGGCTGCGAGGGCGACTCCCTCCTTCTGCTGCTCGACGCCCAGGGCATCGAGTGCTCCACCGGCTCGGCCTGTACGGCGGGAGTGGCGCAGCCGAGCCATGTCCTGCTCGCCACCGGGACCGACCCCGACCTGGCGCGCGGCACGCTCCGCTTCTCGCTCGGGCACACCTCTACGAAGGCGGACGTGGACGCGGTGGCCCAGGCGATCGGTCCGGCGGTGGAGCGGGCGCGCACGGCCGGGCTGAGCTGAGACCGACGCCGGTCCGACGCCGGTCTGGTGCTGGTCTGGTGCCGGTTTGATGACGGTTTGGGCCGACAAGTGACCAGGGTGACGCTCGACTCAGTTGAATCCTCCCGGAGTTGATGCCGGTTTCAGCCGCTATAGGGCGGACAGGCGCCGGAGCGGAATTCGAGGCCCACAGCCCGCCGATCTATGCTTGCCGCTCGCGAGTCCGCTCCGCGCGTTCGGGGCTGCACGACAACCCCCCTTTTTTCGGGGCTGCACGACAACCCCTCATGGAGTTCACATTGAAGGCGAACCTCCGCTCTCGCATCGCCGCGCGACTCGGGCGCATATATCTCTCGCGGATCCAGAAGAACGGGATCAGCGCCTCCGCGATCTCGCGGCTGCCCGAGCCGCTGCTCGCCCCGATGCGACGCGACGGGCTCGACCCGGTCGCCCGGCTCACCGAGCACCAGGCGGAGCAGCCGATCTCCAAGGTGCCGCTGCCGTTCGGCATGGACGCCTGGGTGGTCACCGGCTACGACGAGGTGAAGGCCGTCCTCGGCGTGACCGACGCCTTCAGCAACGACTTCACGAACCTCGCGGGCAACGCCGGCGTCGTCGAGGAGCAGAACCCCGGCGGCCTCGGCTTCAGCGACCCGCCGGTCCACACGCATCTGCGCCGCATCCTCACGCCCGAGTTCACGATGCGCAGGCTGCGCCGCCTCACGCCCCGCATCGAGGCGATCGTCGAGGAGCGGCTCGACGCGATGGAGGCCGCCGACGGGCCCGTCGACCTCGTCCAGGCCTTCGCCCTTCCGATCCCCTCGCTGACGATCTGCGAGCTGCTCGGCGTGCCGTACGAGGACCGCCACGACTTCCAGCAGCTGGCCATGGAGCGCTTCGACCTCTTCGGCGGCGCGACCGCCCCCTTCGGGGCCATGTCCGCCTCGCTCTCCTACTTCCGTGACGTCGTCAAGAAGCAGCGCGAGAACCCGGGCGACGGACTGCTCGGCATGATCGTGAAGGAGCACGGCGACACCGTCGACGACGAGGAGCTCGCCGGTCTCGCCGACGGCATCCTCACCGGCGGCTTCGAGACGACCGCGAGCATGGTCGCCCTCGGCTCCCTGCTGCTCCTCCAGGCCCCGGAGACCGCCGCGCGGCTGCGCGAGGACGACGCGGCGGCCGCCCCCTTCGTCGAGGAGGCGCTGCGCTACCTCACGGTCGTACAGGTGGCCTTCCCGCGGTTCGCCCGGGAGGACATCGAGATAGCCGGGGTGCTCATCCCCAAGGGCGACCTGGTCCTGTGCTCCCTGAGCGGTGGCAACCGCGACGCCAGGTACACCCCCGACGGCGGCGGCTTCGACCCGCACCGCAAGGCCTCCGGCCACCTCGCCTTCGGCTACGGCATCCACCGCTGCATCGGCGCCGAACTGGCCCGCATGGAGCTGCGCGCCGCCTACCCGGCCCTCGTGAAGCGCTTCCCCGAGATGCGGCTCGCGCTCGCCCCCGAGGAACTCGCCTTCCGCAAGCTGTCCATCGTGTACGGCGTGGAGTCGCTGCCGGTGCACCTGCGGTAGGTCACCTCACTTGAGGGCGGTGCGGGCCTTGCGGACCAGCCGTATGTACCGGTCCCAGTCCCAGTGCGGCCCGGGGTCCGTGTGGTCCGTGCCCGGCACCTCCACGTGCCCGACGATGTGCTCCCGGTCCACCGGGATGTCGTACCGCTTGCAGATGCCGGCGGTGAGACGCGCCGACGACGCGTACATCGCGTCGGTGAACGAGGACTTCTTGTCGACGAAGCCCTCGTGCTCGATGCCGATGCTCCGTTCGTTGTAGCTCTTGTTCCCCGCGTGGAACGCCACGTCCAGCTCGCGGATCATCTGGGCCACGTGGCCGTCCTTGCGCACCACATAGTGGGCCGCCGCGCCGTGCGCCGGGTCCTTGAAGACCCTGAGCGCCGTCGCGTACCCGCCCTGTACGACGTGGATGACGACCATGTCGATGCCGTAGTCGTCGGGCCGGTCGGCCCGGCGCCAGTTGTAGTCGGACGCGGCGACCCACTGGGCGCCCTTGGCGTCGACCGCGCCCTCCTCGCGCTTCTTCACCACGCCCGGAAGGCGCCACCACAGGCGGCCCAGCTCGTCCGACGCGAGCGCGGCCGTGCCGACGGCCGCCGCTGCGCCGCCGATCAGGAGTGTCCGCCGGTTGACGCCGCGGCGCCCCCGCTTCTGCTCCGCCGTCGAGTCCTGTTCTTCCCCCATGTGATCGTCAACGCTTACTCACGGGCGTCTGGTTCCCGCGGGCCCGTACCCTGTTAGAGCTATGACTGAGACCCAGACCCCGCAGCGCCCCCGCCCCCTTCGCGTACTCGCCGCCATGTCGGGCGGCGTGGACTCCGCCGTCGCCGCCGCGCGTGCCGCCGAAGCAGGGCACGACGTGACCGGAGTGCACCTGGCACTCTCGGCGAACCCGCAATCGTTCCGCACGGGCGCGCGAGGCTGTTGCACCATCGAGGACTCCCGCGACGCCCGCCGCGCCGCGGACGTCATCGGCATCCCGTTCTACGTCTGGGACCTGGCCGAGCGGTTCCGCGAGGACGTGGTCGAGGACTTCATCGCCGAGTACGAGGCGGGGCGCACGCCCAACCCGTGCCTCCGCTGCAACGAGAAGATCAAGTTCGCGGCGCTCCTGGACAAGGCCCTCGCCCTTGGCTTCGACGCGGTGGTCACCGGCCACTACGCCACGGTGGTCGTGAACGACGACGGCACGCGCGAGCTGCACCGCGCGTCGGACATGGCCAAGGATCAGTCGTACGTGCTGGGGGTCCTGGACGACCGCCAGCTCGCCCACGCGATGTTCCCCCTCGGTGACACGCTCACCACCAAGGAGGAGATCCGCGCGGAGGCCGAGGAGCGCGGCCTTGCCGTCGCCAAGAAGCCCGACAGCCACGACATCTGCTTCATCGCCGACGGCGACACCCAGGGCTTCCTCGCCGACCGCCTCGGCAAGGCGGAGGGCGACATCGTCGACGCCGAGGGGAACAAGCTGGGCACCCACGAGGGCGCCTTCGGATACACCATCGGCCAGCGCAAGGGCCTGCGGATCGGCACCCCGGCCCCCGACGGAAAGCCGCGCTACGTCCTGGACATCTCCCCGGTGAACAACACCGTGACGGTCGGCCCGGTCGACGCCCTGGACGTCACGGGCCTGACGGCCATCAAGCCCCGCTGGTGCGGCGCGGCCCCCTCCGGGCCCGGCACGTACACCGCGCAGCTGCGGGCGCACGGCGGCGAGACGCCGGTGCGCGCGGAGCTGGTCGACGACGAGCTGGTGGTCTCCTTCGACGAGCCCGTACGCGGCGTGGCCCCCGGCCAGGCGATCGTGCTCTACGACGGCTCGCGCGTGGTCGGCTCGGCGACGATCGCGACGACGGAGAGGGCCACGGCCGTGGTCTAGGCCCTTCGGACGTGCCTCACACTGCTTCTACTTCGTAGAAGCAGAAGTGGTCCTTGATCTCGGCCACGGCCTCCTTCGGCTCCGGGTAGCCCCACACCGCGTCCTTCGCGTCCGGCAGCGACCAGTAGGAGGCCGTTCCCTTGAACGGGCAGTACGTCGTCGTGTCCGAGGGCGTCAGGAGACTGGTGCGTACGTCCTCCGGGGGGAGGTAGTAGCGCACCGGGTAGCCCGTCTCGCGCAGCAGCAGCGGGCGGCTGCTTTCGGCCACCACCTGGCCCTCGTGCATCACCCGTACGGTGTCGGTGCCCTGCTCGATGGTGATCTTGTGTCCTGCAGTCACAGCGGTCTCCTTCTGTGAGCGGCCGCGTCCCTATCAGTCTGTGCCGGATCGTACGGTGAGGCCATGAACATCTGTGTCTTCCTCTCCGCAGCCGACCTCCCCGACCGCTACACCCGCCCCGCGCGGGAATTCGCCGAGCTGCTCGGCAAGGGCGGCCACACCCTGGTGTGGGGCGGTTCGGAGAGCGGTCTGATGAAGGTCGTCGCCGATGGTGTGCACGAGGCGGGCGGAGGGCTCGTCGGCGTCTCCGTGGACTTCCTCGCCGCCAAGGCCAGGGCCGTCACCGCGCCCGACGAGATGGTGATCGCGCGTGACCTCGCCGAGCGCAAGGCGCTGCTCCTGGAGAAGGCCGACGCGATCGTGATCATGGTCGGCGGCACGGGCACGCTGGACGAGGCCACCGAGATCCTGGAGCTGAAGAAGCACGGCAAGCACACCAAGCCGGTGGTCCTGCTCAACTCGGCGGGCTTCTACGACGGCTTGAAGGAGCAGTTCCAGCGCATGGAGGACGAGGGCTTCCTGCCGGTGCCGCTGACCGGTCTCGTCTTCTTCGCCGAGGAGCCGGTCGGCGCGCTCGCCTACCTGGAGGAGTGCATGGGTACGCGCTGATCTGCGAGCCTGTCGGGGTGCGACGATGTACGCATGGCAACACATGTGATCACCGGGGCCGGCTCCGGCATCGGCGCGGCCGTCGCCCGCCGCCTCCACGCACGCGGCGAGGCACTCGTCCTGCACGCACGGGACGCGGGCCGGGCGAAGGAACTGGCCGCACAGTTCCCCGGGTCAACGACGCTCGTGGGCGACCTCTCCGACCCGGACAAGCTCTCCTGGGCCTTCGGCCACCAGTCGCTGCCCGACCGGGTGGACTCCCTGCTGCACATCGCGGGCGTCGTCGACCTGGGCAAGGTCGGTGACCTCACCCCCAAGTCCTGGCGTCATCAGCTCAACGTCAACCTCATTGCCCCCGCCGAGCTGACCCGCCACTTCCTGCCCCAACTCCGCGTCGCCCAGGGCCACGTGGTCTTCGTCAACTCGGGCGCGGGCCTGAGCGCCCACGCCGACTGGTCGGCCTACGCCGCCTCCAAGCACGGCCTCAAGGCCCTCGCCGACGCCCTGCGCGCCGAGGAGCACGCGAACGGCGTCCGCGTCACCTCCGTCTACCCGGGCCGCACGGCGAGCGCCATGCAGGCCAAGGTCCACCAGCAGGAGGGCAAGGCGTACGACCCCTCCCGGTTCATCGACCCGGAGTCGGTCGCCACGGCGATCCTGATGGCGATCGACCTGCCGCGCGACGCGGAGGTCAACGATCTGACGGTGCGGCCGGGACAGTGAGCACGCATCGTTGGGGCGCCGCGACCGGCATCGGTTCCATGCCGGGCGGCGACGCGCGTGAGGCCGCGAAGACCGTCACGGGCAGCTTCGAGGAGTTCCCGTACCTCGCCGAGCTGCCCGCGCGGGGGCCCGGCGCCGACATGATCGGGCGGACGGCCGGAATGCTGGTCGAGCTCTACGCGCGCGTGGAGCCCAGCGGCTGGCGCATCGGCGACCGGCCGGGACGGGACACGCGCCGCGCCAAGGCGTGGCTCGGCGAAGACCTCGACGCCCTGGAGGAGTTCACCCAGGGCTACGAAGGGCCGGTCAAGGTGCAGGCCGTCGGGCCGTGGACCCTGGCCGCGGCCCTGGAGCTGAAGAACGGCGAGGCCGCGCTCTCCGACCCGGGCGCCTGCCGTGACCTGGCCGGATCCCTCGCCGAGGGCCTGCGCGCCCATCTCGCTGACCTACGCCGCCGTATCCCTGGCGCCCAGATAGTGCTCCAGCTCGACGAACCCTCGCTCATGGCCGTGCTGCGCGGACACATCAAGACGGCGAGCGAGTACCGCACCCACCGCGCCGTGGACCGGCAGCTGGTGGAGAGCACCCTGCGCGAGGTCATCGGCGTCCACGGGGACGGTCCCGCGGTCGTGCACTCGTGCGCGCCGGACGTGCCGTTCGCACTGCTGCGCAGGGCCGGGGCGGACGCCGTCTCGTTCGACTTCTCGCTGCTCACCGAGCGTGACGACGAGGCGATCGGTGAGGCCGTCGAGGGCGGCACGAAGCTCTTCGTCGGTGTCGTGCCGGGCGTGGACGACCCATTGTCAGACCCTGCCGGTAGCGTCATGGGTGTCAGGACGCTGTGGCGCAGGCTGGGGCTGAATCCGGGTTCTCTCGCGGAGTCGGTCGTGGTCACCCCGTCGTGCGGGCTCGCGGGGGCTTCCCCCGCGTACGCGCGCGCGGCGCTCGCCCACTGCGCCAGGGCGGCGAGATCACTCGCGGACAACCCTGAGTAATTGGGTATGACGTAACGGGAGGACGAAACGGTGGCTGTCGAACAGCAAGGCTCTGTGCCCGCCGAGGCACGGGATCAGCACGCCCAGCTGGCCGAACAGATCGAGGAGCACCGCTTCCGGTACTACGTGAACGACCAACCGGTCGTCAGTGACGCCGAGTTCGACAGGCTCCTTCGCTCGCTCGAGGCCCTGGAAGAGCAGTACTCGGAGCTTCGTACGCCCGATTCGCCCACCCAGAAGGTCTCCGGGGCGTACGAGACCGAGTTCACCTCGGTCCAGCACCGCGAGCGCATGCTCTCCCTGGACAACGCCTTCGACGACGAGGAGCTCGCCTCCTGGGCGGACCGCGTCGCCAAGGAGGTGGGCGCCAGTGACCACCACTTCCTGTGCGAGCTGAAGGTCGACGGCCTCGCCGTGAACCTCACGTACGAGGACGGCAAGCTCACCCGCGCGGCGACCCGTGGCGACGGCCGCACCGGCGAGGACATCACGCCGAACGTCCGCACGATCGCGGACATCCCGGACCGCCTCAAGGGCGACAAGATCCCCGCCCTGGTCGAGATCCGCGGCGAGGTCTTCTTCCCGATGGAGAAGTTCGAGGAGCTGAACGCCCGCCTGGTGGAGGCCGGCGACAAGCCCTTCGCCAACCCGCGCAACGCGGCGGCGGGTTCACTGCGCCAGAAGGACCCGCGCGTCACGGCCACGCGCCCGCTGCACATGGTGGTGCACGGCATCGGCGCCCGCGAGGGCTTCGACATCGACTGCCTCAGCCACGCCTATGACCTCCTGCGCGACTGGGGCCTGCCCACCGCCCAGCACAACAAGGTGGTCCAAGGGCTCGACGGCGTGCGGGAGTTCATCACGTACTTCGGCGAGAACCGCCACTCCGTGGCGCACGAGATCGACGGCGTCGTGGTGAAACTGGACGAGATCCCGCTCCAGGGCCGCCTCGGCTCCACCTCGCGCGCCCCGCGCTGGGCGATCGCCTGGAAGTACGCCCCCGAGGAGGTCAACACTAAGCTGGTGAACATCCGCGTGGGCGTCGGCCGCACCGGCCGCGTCACGCCGTACGCCCAGGTGGAGCCGGTCACGGTCGCGGGATCCGAGGTCGAGTTCGCCACCCTGCACAACCAGGACGTGGTGAAGAAGAAGGGCGTCTTCATCGGGGACACGGTCGTCCTGCGCAAGGCGGGCGACGTCATCCCCGAGATCCTCGGCCCCGTGGTCGATCTGCGGGACGGCACCGAGCGGGAGTTCGTCATGCCCGCGGAGTGCCCGGAGTGCGGGACGGCGCTGCGGCCGATGAAGGAGGGCGACATCGACCTCCGCTGCCCCAACGCCCGTTCCTGCCCCGCTCAGTTGCGTGAGCGGCTCTTCTATCTCGCGGGCCGCAAGAGCCTGGACATCGAGAACTTCGGGTACGTGGCCGCTGCCGCGCTCACCAAGCCCCTTGAGCCGTCCGAGCCGCCGATCCTGGACGAGGGCGACATCTTTGACCTCACCATCGAGCGTCTCCTGCCCATCAAGGCGTACGTACTGGATCAGGACAGCGGACTGCCCAAGCGGGACCCCAAGTCGGGCGAGGAGAAGATCGCCACGGTCTTCGCCAACCAGCAGGGCGAGGCGAAGAAGAACGCCCTCTCGATGCTGGAGAACATCGCGGCCGCCAAGGATCGCCCGCTCGCGCGGATCATCACCGGCCTGTCCATCCGTCATGTGGGTCCGGTCGCCGCGGAGGCGCTCGCCCGCGAGTTCCGGTCCATCGACCGCGTCGAGCAGGCCACGGAGGAGGAGCTGGCCGCCGTCGAGGGCGTGGGCCCGACCATCGCCGCATCCCTGAAGCAGTGGTTCGAGGAGGAGTGGCACCGGGAGATCCTGCGCAAGTGGCGCGCGGCCGGCGTACGGACGGAGGAAGAGGGCGGGGGAGAGGACGAGGGGCCGCGACCGCTCGAAGGCCTCACCGTCGTCGTGACCGGAACACTCGAACACCACACACGGGATGGCGCAAAAGATGCGCTCCAGAGCCGGGGTGCAAAGGTGACCGGTTCCGTTTCCAAGAAGACAGCTTTCGTAGTTGTGGGTGACAATCCCGGATCGAAGTACGACAAGGCGATGCAGTTGAAGGTTCCGGTTCTCAACGAGGAAGGCTTCGCCGTCCTGCTGGAACAGGGGCCCGACGCGGCGACGGAAGTCGCGCTTCCGACCGAGGAGTAGCGGTTGAAGGCCACCCGTTCAGCGCATACCAGAGGCATACGGGTGGCCGGGTCGCATTCGGGCAACCGTAGTGGACCGCTGCCCGTAGAAGCCTTCTGCGGCCTACTGTTGAGGTGTGCGCCTGCCGTGCCCCGCTGCGATTGGGGTATCCCCTGCTCATCGGGAGCATGGGGAAGGAGAGTCAGACGCGGCTGACTTCTGGAGCGAGTCCGCGTGGCGTGGGCACCGCCGGCTGTGAGAGGGACGGGAATGGAACCGACCGAGAGCGCCGCACCGGACTCCCGGCTGCGCGCGCGCCTGCGGCGCGGACCGGGCGCGTGGCTCAGCGGACGCAGAGCGGCACGGGAGACACGCGAGGCCGAGAGCGGGCGCCCCGCCGTCCCGAGCACCGCAGTCGAGCGACGCGAACGGGCCTGGAGCACCGTCGGAGGCTACGGCACGCAGGAGCTCGGCGTGGGCGAGGCAGCGGGCGGCAGGGACGCGGTGGTGTCCGGTGGCGCGCAGCCGGGCGGGGACGGGCGGCGCAGGACGCTGTGGCGCGGTGCCGAGGCGCACGGCCCGGACGACCCGGCCGACGAGCGCGACCCCTGGCCGGTGCTTCCGGTTGCCGTCGTGACGATCGCCGCGGTGGTGCTCGGCACGGGCTTCTTCCACGCCTTCACGGGACGCGGCGCACTGTTCCCCTCCGGCACGGTCGGCTGGTCCCTCGCCGTCCTGACGGGCCTCATCGTCGGCCACCTCGTCGCGCTCGGCCGCGACCGCTGGTGGGGCGGCACCGGGTCGGGCGGCGCCCTCACCGTCGCCGTTCTCCTGCTGTACGGCTGGGTACCCGCCGGCATGGTCAGCCTCACCGTCGTCGTCCTGGTCGGCATCGCGCGCCGCCACCGCTGGCGCCAGGGCATCCTGCACGGTGCCGTGGACATCCTCGGCATCGGCGCGGGCGCGCTCGCCATGGCCGCGTTCGGCACGGCGCCCTCGCCGCAGTCACCCTGGCTGCCCGAGACCTGGGACCTGTACTCGGCCCCCGAAGTGGCCCTCGCCGCGGTCGCCTATCTCGTCGTCACCCGGGTCCTGCTCTGGTACGTCCACGCGCCGCGCACCGGCGCGCTGCCCACGGTCACCCGCACCGCCCTGGTCAGACAGGGGCTCGTCGGCGTCGCGCTGCTCGGCATCGCCCCGCTGATCTGCGTGGTCGCGGCCTCGACGCCCATCCTTCTGCCACTCTTCGCGATCCCCCTCGTCGCGCTCGACTCGACGCTGTGGATCGCGCGGGCCAGGGCCGAGGAGCAGCTGCGTGACCCGCTCACGGGCCTGCCCAACCGGCAGTGGCTCCTGGAGCGGACCTGGACGGCCCTGGACGACGCCGAGCGGATCGGGGCGCGGTCCGCCCTGATGCTGATCGACATGGACCGCTTCCGTTCGGTGAACGACACCCTCGGCCATCTCGCGGGCGACCGGCTGCTCCTGCAGATCGCCGACCGGCTGCGGCTCGCCCTGCCGCGCGGCGCGGAGGCCGCACGGCTCGGCGGCGACGAGTTCGCCGTCCTGCTGCCGGTCGCCGACTCCACGACGTCCGCCACCCGAGTGGCCCGCTCGCTGGTCGCGGCCCTCGGCTCGCCCCTCGATCTCGACGGCCTGACGCTGGTCCTGGAGGCCAGCGCAGGGCTCGCCGTCTTCCCCGACCACGCGATGGACGCCGAGGGCCTGCTGCGGCGCGCGGACGTCGCGATGTACCAGGCCAAGCGGGACCGCACGGGGGTCGAGGTGTACGAGTCCAAGCGGGACTCCAACACCCCGGACCGGCTCGGCCTGTTGGGCGACCTGCGCCGGGCACTCGACGCGGGTGATGTCGAGCTCCACTACCAGCCCAAGGTCCAGTTCGACGGGCGGGTGGCGGGGCTCGAAGCACTGGTGCGGTGGGTGCACCCCGAGCGCGGGAAGGTGCCGCCGGACGAGTTCATCGCCATCGCCGAGTCGTCCGGCCTCATGCCGCACCTGACGGAGTACGTCCTGGAGACGGCCCTCGGCCAGGTGGCGAAGTGGCAGGCGATGGGGCTCAAGGTCCCCGTCGCGGTGAACGTGTCACCCCGCGACGTCCACACGCCCGGCTTCGCCGGAGCTGTCGCGGCCCGCCTCGCCCGGCACGGAGTACCGGCAGGGGCACTGCAGTTGGAGATAACGGAACACGTCCTGCTCGAGGACCCGCAGCGGGCCGCGGACACCCTGGCGGGCCTGACCGGCCACGGGGTCAAGATGTCGCTCGACGACTTCGGTACGGGGTACTCGTCCCTGGTGCATCTGCGGCGGCTCCCGGTGAGCGAGCTGAAGATCGACCGGTCGTTCGTGGCGCGCCTGGCCGTCGACAACGAAGACGCGGAGATCGTCCGCTGCACCGTCGACCTCGCGCACTCCCTGGGGCTGCTCGTCGTCGCCGAGGGCGTCGAGGACGACGAGACGTGGGAGCGGTTGCGCGACCTGGGATGCGACGCGGTGCAGGGGTGGCTCGTCGCCGCGGCGATGCCGCCGGACGAGACGACCGCCTGGCTGCGGGCGCGGGGATCCCGCGGCTGGCGCAGGCCCGTGGACGTCGCCGCGGAAGAGGCCGAGGCGGCTCGCGCGGCCGCGGAGGCGGACGCCGTGAAGTAGCCGCGGGAGCGGCCGTCCGCCGGGGGTGGGGCGACGGTCCGGGCCCGTCCGGGCCCGTGCCGGGACAATCCGTTTCACGCGCACGGGGTGCGGCCCCATAGGATTGGGCCACAAACCACACACTCACCCCCAGAGGATCGCCGCATGCCTGGCATTACGCGCGAGGAGGTCGCCCACCTCGCCCGCCTAGCACGTCTTGAGCTGAAGGACGAGGAGCTCGACCACTTCGCCGGACAGCTCGACGACATCATCGGCGCGGTAGCCCGCGTCTCCGAGGTCGCCGACCAAGACGTACCGCCGACCTCCCACCCGCTGCCGCTGACGAACGTCATGCGCGCGGACGAGGTCCGTCCGTCGCTCACCCCCGAGCAGGCGCTCTCCGGAGCCCCGGCCCAAGAGCAGCAGCGTTTCAAGGTGCCGCAGATCCTGGGGGAGGACTAACCCACCATGACGGACAGCAAGATCGACATCATCAGGCTCACCGCCGCCGACATCGCCGCCAAGGTGGCGTCCGGCGAGCTGACGGCCGTCGCCGTCACCGAGGCCCACCTCGCCCGCATCGAGGCCGTCGACGAGAAGGTGCACGCCTTCCTGCACGTCGACCGCGAGGGTGCCCTCGCGCAGGCCCGCGCCGTCGACGCCAAGCGGGAGAACGGCGAGAAGCTCGGCCCGCTGGCCGGCGTCCCGCTCGCGCTCAAGGACATCTTCACCACCGAGGGCGTACCGACCACGGTCGGCTCGAAGATCCTCGAGGGCTGGATCCCGCCGTACGACGCGACCGTCACGCGCAAGCTGAAGGAAGCCGACGTCGTCATCCTCGGCAAGACCAACATGGACGAGTTCGCCATGGGGTCCTCCACCGAGAACAGCGCGTACGGCCCCACCGGCAACCCCTGGGACCTCACCCGCATCCCCGGCGGCTCCGGCGGCGGCTCCAGCGCCGCCCTCGCCTCGTACGAGGCCCCGCTCGCCATCGGTACGGACACCGGCGGCTCCATCCGCCAGCCCGCGGCCGTCACCGGCACGGTCGGCGTCAAGCCCACCTACGGCGGCGTCTCGCGCTACGGCATGGTGGCGTTCTCGTCCTCCCTCGACCAGGGCGGTCCCTGCGCCCGCACGGTCCTGGACGCGGCTCTGCTGCACGAGGTCATCGCCGGGCACGACGAGCTCGACTCCACGTCCATCGACGCCCCGGTCCCGCCGGTCGTCGAGGCGGCGCGCAACGGCTCCGTACAGGGCATGCGCGTCGGCGTCGTGAAGCAGTTCGCCGGCGAGGGCTACCAGGCCGGTGTCGTCCAGCGCTTCCAGGAGTCCGTGGCGCTGCTCAAGGAGCTCGGCGCCGAGATCGTCGATCTTGACTGCCCGTCCTTCGACCTGGCGCTCTCCGCGTACTACCTGATCGCGCCGAGCGAGTGCTCGTCCAACCTGGCCCGCTTCGACGCCATGCGCTACGGCCTGCGGGTCGGCGACGACGGCACGAAGTCCGCCGAGGACGTCACCGCGCTGACCCGTGAGGCCGGCTTCGGCGACGAGGTCAAGCGCCGCGTCATCCTGGGCACGTACGCACTGAGCTCCGGCTACTACGACGCGTACTACGGAAGCGCCCAGAAGGTCCGCACCCTGATCACGAAGGACTTCGAGAAGGCCTTCGAGCAGGTGGACGTGATCGTCTCGCCCGCGACGCCCACCACCGCCTTCCCGATCGGCGAGCGCGCCGACGACCCGATGGCGATGTACCTCGCGGACGTGTGCACCATCCCGTCGAACATGGCGGGCAACGCCGCCATGTCGCTGCCCTGTGGCCTCGCGCCGGAGGACGGCCTGCCCGTCGGTCTGCAGATCATCGCCCCGGCCATGAAGGACGAACGCCTTTACAAGGTGGGCGCTGCCGTCGAGGCCGCCTTCGTGGAAAGGTGGGGGCACCCGCTGCTTGAGGAGGCACCGTCACTGTGAGTCCCATGACTGCCAAGGCCAAGGGCTTCAAGAAGTCCAAGCCCGGCGCGTACCTGTCGATCGCCACGACCGCCTTCGGCGCGGTCTCCGTCGTCAAGCAGGCCCGTATGGCCCGCAAGGACAACGACACGCTCCGGCTCATCGACGCCGCTGTCTCCGCCGCCGCCATCGCCACCGGCCTCGCTCTGCTCCTTCGTGAGCTGAAGAAGCTCGGCGACGACGACGTCCTGCTGGGTTGAGAGGGAAAGTTTCACCGTGACTGTCACGACTGACCTGGTGTCGTACGAGGATGCCCTCGCGACGTACGACCCCGTCATGGGCCTCGAGGTCCATGTCGAGCTGGGCACCAAGACCAAGATGTTCTGCGGCTGCTCCACCGAGCTCAAGCAGGGCGCCAACAGCCAGACCTGCCCGACCTGTCTCGGCCTGCCCGGCGCGCTGCCGGTCGTCAACGAGATCGGCGTCGAGTCCGCCATCAAGATCGGCCTCGCGCTGAACTGCGAGATCGCCGAGTGGTGCCGTTTCGCCCGGAAGAACTACTTCTATCCGGACATGCCGAAGAACTTCCAGACCTCTCAGTACGACGAGCCGATCGCCTTCAACGGCTATCTGGACGTCCAGCTGGAGGACGGTGAGGTCTTCCGCGTGGAGATCGAGCGCGCCCACATGGAGGAGGACACCGGCAAGTCCACGCACGTCGGTGGCGCGACGGGCCGTATCCACGGCGCCTCGCACTCGCTGCTCGACTACAACCGCGCGGGCATCCCGCTCATCGAGATCGTCACCAAGCCGATCGAGGGTGCGGGCGAGCGGGCTCCCGAGGTCGCCAAGGCGTACGTCGCCGAGCTGCGCGAGGTCATCAAGGCGCTCGACGTGTCCGAGGCCCGCATGGACAAGGGCCAGATGCGCTGCGACGTGAACCTCTCCCTGCGTCCGCACGGGCGCGAGGAGTTCGGTACGCGCTCGGAGACGAAGAACGTCAACTCGCTCCGTTCCGTGGAGCGTGCGGCGCGGTTCGAGATCCAGCGTCACGCCGCCGTCCTGAACGGCGGCGGAACGATCGTCCAGGAGACCCGTCACTTCCACGAGGACGACGGCTCCACGACGTCGGGCCGCATCAAGGACAACGCCGAGGACTACCGGTACTTCCCGGAGCCCGACCTCGTCCCCGTCGCCCCGGCCCGTGCGTGGGTCGAGGAACTGCGTGCCGGTCTCCCGGAGATGCCGCGCGTGCGCCGCAACCGCCTCCGCGAGGAGTGGGGCGTCTCGGAGCACGACATGCAGTCGATCCTGAACGCCGGTGCGGTCGACCCGATCGTCGCCACCATCGAGGCGGGCGCCGACTCGGCCGCCGCGCGCAAGTGGTGGATGGGCGAGATGGCGCGTGCCGCGAACGAGTCGGGCAAGGCCCTTGAGGAGCTGCCGGTCACCCCGGCGCAGGTCGCGCGCGTTGCCGAGCTCGTCGCCAAGGGCGACCTGAACGACAAGCTGGCCCGCCAGGTCTTCGAGGGCGTCCTGAACGGCGAGGGCACGCCGGACGAGGTCGTCGAGAAGCGCGGCCTGAAGGTCGTCTCGGACGAGGGCGCCCTGACGACCGCGGTGGACGAGGCGATCGCGGGCAACCCCGCCATCGCCGACAAGATCCGCAGCGGCAAGGTCGCGGCGGCCGGTGCGCTGGTCGGCGCGGTCATGAAGGCGACCCGGGGCCAGGCCGACGCGGCCCGCGTCAAGGAACTGATCCTTCAGAAGCTGGGCGTGGAGGGCTAGCCTCTCCGGCTCGTACGGGATCCAGGGCGGCGTACCTTTCGCGGGTGCGTCGCCCTGCGCGTGCCCGAGCCTGAACCGCCGCTTCGCGGCGGATCTTTCCCGCCCGCCAACCCGATTGCCCCGGAGCGATCAAGTGGGGGCAGGGCGCTGCTCGTCGTCGCCTCCGTGTCGGCTCGCGTCGCGAACGCGCGCGGGCGTGCTTCCGCGAGGCGCTGACCGGCCGGGTCGAGCCGTGGTTTTCCTGCCGCCAAGTCCCGCGACCGCCGCGGCTCACGCTGTGGAGCGTCCGCCCCGCCGAACCACTTGAACCACTCGGGCCACGGAGCGTCCCCTGAACACCGTCACCGCCGAGATCCTCTCCGTCGGCCTGCTTCTCGCTGTGCTCGCGTTCGCCGTCATACGGCCCAAGCAGTGGCCCGAGGCAGCCGCCGCGCTGCCCGCCGCCGGGATCGTCGTGGGGGTCGGGGCCGTCTCGCCGGAGCACGCGCTCGCGGAGGTGCAGAGTCTGCTGCCCGTGGTCGGGTTTCTCGCTGCCGTGCTCGTGTTGGCACAACTCTGCGCTGACGACGGGCTGTTCGCCGCCGCCGGGGATCTCGTCGCCCGGCTCTGCGGTGGACGGACCAGGGCGCTCCTTGGCGGGGTCTTCGGCGTTGCCGCGGCGATCACCGCCGTGCTCAGCCTCGACGCCACCGTCGTCCTGCTCACGCCGGTCGTCTTCGCCACCGCCGCCCGCGTCGGGGCCCGGCCGCGCCCGCACGTCTACGCCACCGCTCACCTGGCCAACTCGGCGTCGCTCCTGCTGCCGGTCTCGAATCTCACCAATCTCCTCGCCCTCACCGCCAGCGGTCTGAGCTTCACGCGGTTCGCGCTGCTCATGGCGTTGCCGTGGCTGGTCGCCATCGGCATCGAGTACGTCGCCTTCCGGCGGTACTTCGCCGCCGATCTGGACGCGGGCGCCCTCGAGCCCAAGGAGACCGAACCGGCCCCTGTGCCGGTGTTCACCCTGATCGTGCTCGGGCTGACGCTCGCCGGGTTCGTGGTGACCTCGCTCGCGGGCCTCGAACCCCTGTGGGCCGCACTCGCCGGGGCGGCGGTACTCGCGAGCCGTGCGCTGCGACGGAAACGTACGACCGCCACCGGACTCGTCCGCGCCGCGAGCCCGCTGTTCTGCCTGTTCGTGCTCGCGCTCGGCGTCGTCGTCAAGGCAGTGGTCGACAACGGCCTCGGCTCCGGCATCGAGTGGCTCCTGCCGGACGGCGCCTCGCTGCCCGCGCTGCTCGCCGTGGCGGCCGTCGCCGCCGTGCTCGCCAACCTGATCAACAATCTGCCGGCGATCCTCGCCCTGCTGCCCGCCGTCGCACCCGCGGGACCAGGACCCGTCCTGGCCGCGCTCATCGGCGTCAACATCGGCCCGAACCTGACGTACGTCGGCTCGCTCGCCACCCTGCTGTGGCGCCGCATCCTGCACGACCACGGAACGGACGCCGAGTTGGGGACCTTCACCCGCCTCGGCGTGCTGACCGTGCCCCTCGCGCTGGCAGTGGCGACCGTCGCGCTGTGGGCGGGCCTGCTGATCGGCGCCTGAGCCCCGCCAACTACCGCCCTGCCCATCCGTTCATACCGACTTCGTCCTCAAGTCTTCACAGGGATACCCGACTTCACTAGCGTCCCGGCCGAGCAGACCAATGGATCAGCGGAGAACCATTGGCCGTCGACTGGAGGTCGTACGTGTCCCCGGAGATATCCCGCAGGCGGCTGATGGCAGTCGGTGGTGGCGCACTCGGCGCCGCCGCAGTCGGTTCGTTCCTGCCGCCGTCCCTGCAGCAGGCCTTGGCGGACGACCGGCACAAACCCGGCGGCGGAGGGCTCGACTCGATCGAGCATGTCGTCATCCTGATGCAGGAGAACAGGTCTTTCGACCACTACTTCGGCGCCCTGCGCGGCGTACGGGGCTTCGGCGACCGCAATGCCGTCCGGCTCCCCGGCGGGAAGTCCGTGTTCGAGCAGCCGGGCGGCCTGGGCACCGTCCTGCCCTTCCCCGTCCGCGAGGCCGCGGCGGCGCAGAAGAAGGACCTGCAGTACATCGGCGCCCTCGACCACTCCTGGAGCGGCGGCGCCAAGGCCTGGCACGACGGTTGGATGGACGGCTGGATCACCGCCAAGACCGCCGCGACCATGGCGTACTACACGCGCGAAGACATCCCGCTGCACTACGAACTCGCCGACGCGTTCACCGTCTGCGACGCCTACCACTCGTCCATCCACACCTCCACGAGCCCCAACCGCAACCACCTGTGGAGCGGCAAGACGGGCTTCGAGGCCGACGGCACCCGGGCCGTCGAGAACGACGCGTACGACGAGGGCAAGCACCCCGGATACGACTGGGGGACGTACGCCGAGCGCCTGGAGAAGGCGGGCGTCAGTTGGCAGACGTACACGGAGTGGGAGAACTTCACCGACAACCAGATCGAGTTCTTCACCACCTTCAAGGCCATCGCCCGCAAGGTCCTCGCCAAGACCGGCCTGACCTTCATGGAGGCCTTCTACGCCAAGGTGCGCGACGCCAAGGACGACGCCGAGCGCGCGAAGCTGCTCGCCACCCTGGAGGAGGGCGTCGCGACCCTCACGAAGGCGGAGAAGTCGCTCTTCGAGCGCGGCCTGCGGCGCGTGCCCACCGGCAAGCTCGCCGAGGCGTTCGCCAAGGACGTCGCGGGCGGCAAGCTCGCGAAGGTCAGCTATCTGGTGCCCTCCGCCCTGGACTCCGAGCACCCCAGCGTCTCCTCGCCGATCCACAGCGCGACCATCGTCTACAAGGTCCTCGACGCCCTCGCCTCGCACCCCGAGGTCTGGCGCCGCACCGCCGTCTTCATCAACTACGACGAGAACGACGGCTTCTTCGACCACGTCCCGCCGCCCGTCCCCGGCGGCGACAGCGACGCGGCGAAGGAGGAGCGCTGGGACGGGAAGCCGACCGGCCTCGGCGTGCGCGTGCCCATGCTCGTCGTCTCGCCCTGGACCGTCGGCGGCTACGTCTGCTCCGAGGTCTTCGACCACACCTCCGTCGTACGTTTCCTGGAGAAGTGGATCGGCGTCCGGGAGCCCAACATCGGCGCCTGGCGCCGCCAGGTCACCGGCGACCTCACCTCCGCGTTCGACTTCAGGCGCGGCCACCGGCAGCCCGAGGTCGACCAGCCGGGCGCCGTCCCGGAGTTCAGTGGCCGCTGGTCCCCGCAGCCGCCCCTGAAGCAGTCCATGCCGGTCCAGGAGCCGGGCACCCGCCGCGCCCGCCCGCTGCCCTACCAGCCCGACGCGTACGTGAAGCTGGGCGAGAGCGGTGCTCTCTCGGTGCGGCTGCGCAATGGCGGACGCTCCAGCGCCCACTTCGCGCTCTATCCGTACGCCGGTGAATTCACGGCACCGCAGCACCAGGACGTCGTACGCGAGGGCTCCTGGACCGTTCCGGTGCCCAAGGACGCGTACGACTTCACGATCACGGGGCCGAACGGCTTCCGGCGCGAGTTCGCGGGCGGCAAGGACGGCACGGCGCGGCTCGCCTCGGCGATCACCCGCCGCGAGATCCACGTCACCCTCGCCAACCGCGGCGGCAAGGAGCTGACCTTCAGGGTCGAGCCACTCGGATACGTGGACGAGGCGGACGTCAGGAAGCGGACGCGGACCGTCCGCGTCAAGGCGGGCAGCAGTCGCACGATCGCCTGGCACACGGGTGAAGAACACGGCTGGTACGACATTCAGGTCACCGCTGCGGGTGATTCCGCTTTCCGGCGACGGCTGATGGGGCACATAGAGGACGGACGCGCGAGCGTATCGGGCTGAATCACCGGTTCCAGGTGTGCGAGGTCCCGATGGGGCCTCGCACACCTTTTGTGAACTTGTGAGGAAGCACACGAACGGGACCAACGATCTCCAGAGGCTGCCAAAGTGTCTCTGGCGCTTATGTCGTCGCTCATGCGTTCTTTGCGGGCTGTTCAGTTCATTCAAGACGGTTCCCGATAAAGATCCACGAAACATCCCAGGGAGCCGGTCAGTGTCAGCACTCGCACGGTGGTGTGTACAACACCGACTCCTGGCGGTTCTCCTCTGGCTCGTGGCCCTCGGCGGCGCCGCGAGCGCCGCGGCCATCGCCGGATCCTCGTACTCGAACGACTACGACGTACCGGGCACCGAGTCGGGCCGCGCGACCCAGCTCCTGAACGAGGGCTTCGAAGGCCTCGGTGGCGACAGCAACACCGTCGTCTGGAAGACCGAAGCGGGCACGACCGTGCGCGCGGCCGACGTCGAGCAGACGATGACCGACGCCCTCGACACGATCGAGGACATGCCCGCGGTCGCCTCCGTCAGCAGTCCGTACGCACCGGGCGGCGCCGCACAGATCAGTGACGACGCCCGTATCGCGTACGCGAACGTCACCTTCCACGAGCAGGCCGACGCCGTCGACAAGGCGGACGCGCAGGCCCTCGTCGACACCGCGCAGGCCGCCGATTCCGACAGCCTGGACGTAGCGCTCGGCGGCAGCGCCGTCGGCCTCACCGAGTCCAAGAGCGCGCAGACCGCCGAGATCGTCGGGGTCGCCGTCGCCGCCGTCGTGCTCTTCCTCGCCTTTGGTTCGCTCGCCGCCTCGATCCTGCCCATCGCCACGGCGCTGGTGTCGGTCGGCACGGCGTACGCGGGCATCGTGCTGCTCGGGCACGTCATGACCGTCGCGGACTTCGCACCGATGCTGGGCACCCTGATCGGGCTCGGCGTCGGCATCGACTACGCGCTGTTCATCGTGACCAGACACCGCAAGGGCCTCAAGCAGGGCCTGCCGGTGGCCGTCGCCGCCGAGCGCGCGGTCGCCACCACCGGGCGTGCGGTCGTCTTCGCGGGCGCCACCGTGTGCATCGCGCTGCTCGGCATGCTCATCCTGCGGCTCAGCTTCCTCAACGGTGTCGCGATCGCGGGATCGCTGACCGTGCTGCTCACGGTCGCCGCATCCGTGACCCTGCTGCCCGCCCTTCTGTCCTGGATCGGCCCGCGCGCGCTCAGCCGCCGCGAACGCCGCGCCCTGGACGAGCACGGCCCGGCCCCTGAGCTGCCCACCGGGCTCGCCGCCCGCTGGTCCGCGTTCGTCGAGCGGCACCCGAAGCTGCTCGGCGGCGTCGCCATCGCCGTGATGGCACTGCTCGCCCTGCCCACGCTCTCGCTGCACCTGGGCACGTCCGACCAGGGCAACAACCCGGCGTCTGCCACCACGCGGCAGGCCTACGACCTGCTCGCTGACGGCTTCGGGCCCGGCGTGAACGGCCCGCTCACGCTCGTCACCGACGTCGGGGGAGCGGGCGACCGGCTCGCCCTCACCAACCTCGTCCCCACGCTCGAATCGGCCAAGGGCGTCGCCTCCGTCAGCCCCGTCACGTACGACGCGGACGGCACGGCCGCCCACATCACCGTCGTACCGGACTCGTCCCCCCAGTCCGAGCGGACCAGCGACCTGGTCGACCGGCTGCGCGACGACGTGCTGCCCATGGCCGAGGCCGACACCTCGCTCGACGTCCAGGTCGGCGGTGTCACGGCGAGCTACGACGACTTCGCGGAGATCATCGTCGGCAAGCTGCCGCTCTTCGTGGGCGTGGTCATCGGCCTCGGCTGCGTCCTGCTGCTTCTCGCCTTCCGGTCCATCGGTATCCCGCTGAAGGCCGCCGCGATGAACGTGGCGGCCGTGGCATCCGCCTTCGGGGTCGTCGTCGCGATCTTCCAGTGGGGCTGGGGGAGCGAGCTGCTCGGCCTTGGCTCCGCCGGACCGATCGAACCCTTCCTGCCCGTGATCATGGTGTCCGTCCTCTTCGGGCTCTCGATGGACTACCAGGTCTTCCTGGTCAGCAGGATGTACGAGGAGTGGCTGGAGACCGGTGACAACCGGCGGGCGGTGCGCGTCGGCCTCGCCGAGACGAGCCGCGTGATCAACTCCGCGGCCGTGATCATGATTTCGGTCTTCCTCGCCTTCGTCCTGAGCGGCGACCGGGTCATCGCGATGTTCGGCATCGGACTCGCGGCGGCGGTCGCGCTCGACGCGTTCGTCCTGCGTACGTTGCTGGTGCCGGCCCTGATGCACATGCTGGGCGGCGCCAACTGGTGGCTGCCGCGCGGCCTCGACCGCTGGCTGCCGCGCATCAGCATCGAGCCGCCGGAATGTCGTTCGAATGCGGACGTCGTGGGTGCGAGGATCCCAGGGGACCTGGACCCCCAGGACGACTCGGACGCGGTTCCGGACGGACTGCCGGACGGGTTGCCGGACGGATTGAAGGAGCGGGATGTTCGCGATATCGCTGGGCGAGGGCGCTGAGCTGAGGCCCATCGAGCCCTGGCAGGCGCAGGAGTTCCTCACACACATCGAGCGGGCGCGTGAGTACGCCGGGCCGTGGGTGCCCCTGACCGTGCGGACCAAGGACCTCGAATCGGGGCGGGAGGTGCTCCAGATGTTCGCCGACAGGCAGGCCGCCGACACGGGGCGCCTGTACGGCATCTGGCTGGACGGCACGCTCGTCGGCGGAGTGCTCTTCCGGATCTTCGACACGGCCACGGAGAGCTGCGAGGTCGGCGTCTGGCTTGAGCCGTCGGCCGCCGGGCGCGGCCTGATCACCAAGGCGAGCCGGGTCCTCATCGACTGGGCCGTGTACGAGCGCGGGATGCACCGCGTGGAGTGGATGGTGTCCACCGCGAACGGCCCCAGCATCGCGGTCGCCAAGCGGCTCGGGATGACCAAGGACGGGGTGCTGCGGGAGTCCTTCCCCTGGCAGGGGGTGCGGCACGACATGGAGGTGTGGTCGGTGCTCGCGCCGGAGTGGCGCAAGGCGCGGGAGGCGCGTGATGCCGGGGGCTCGGGGGGCTCGTGAGCCGGGGGCGCGGCTCGTTAAGAAACTTCTCAGACTCCGTCCGTACGGTGCGGAGCATGGGAACTAAGACAGAGGACGAGATCGCGGCCGAGGCGGCCGCAAAGCCCGCAGAGTCGGAGGTCGTGGACACCAAGGACGACGCCGCCAAGGACGACGCCACAAAGGTGGACGCCGTCAAGGTGGAGAAGGGCGCCGCGTCCGAGGACGCCGTTGACGTCGATGACGACGACGCGGAGGACGACGCGGACGAGCTCGTCGTGGTCGAAGAGGTCGCTCCGGCCAAGTCCAGTGGCGTCTTCCAGGGCGCCGCGGCCGTGGTCTCCGCCGCTCTCGGTGTGATCGGCCTCTCCGGCGGCTGGCTCGGCACGGTCGCCGCGGCACGCTCGAACATCGTCGGCCAGCTGGAGACCAAGCAGTCGGCGAGCGTCGCCGACCAGATCCAGGCCCTGTACGGCGACTCCTGGCAGATCACGGCGCTGATCGCCGGCGCGTTCGCGCTCGCCGCGCTGGTCGTCGGGTTCGTCGTCCTGGTCAAGCCCGCGTTCGGCGCGCCGGACCAGGTGCAGGCACCGTGGATCAAGTCGGTCGCCTGGGCGGGTGTCGCCCTGGGCGTCATCGGCCTGCTGCTGGCCATCGCCAAGTACTCGGACCTGATCTTCGGTCTGCCGTCGACGAGTTGATGGCAATGGAGTGTCCGCAACGCCGGTGAGCTGAATCCACAGCTCACCGGCGTTCTGCGTTGAGGACCGGATAGGACCGGATAGGACCGGAGCAGGGTCCTAGGCAGCTCGCTGGGTCTGCCCAAGGTCCCTAAGGCCCCCTCCCACCCGCCTAAGGCCCCCCACCCCCTCAAGATGCGGCACTCTCCCGATGTGCCGCCCCTGCCTGGGAGACGAAAGTAAAGGCATCGCAGAAAGCGAAGCCGGACACCGGACGTCACACCAGCTCAGGGAGTCGAAATGTTCGAGTACGAGATGCACCAGCTCCGCGCCGCCGACCTCACCCGTGAGGCCGACCACCGCCGCCTCCTCCGCGAGGTGCGTGCGGCCAAGGCGGCCCGCCGTCGCTCGGCCGGCCACGCATCCGATGGGCGGGTGAGTACCGGCCAGTGGAGGACCCGCTTCACCCGGGCCGCCTGATGAACGCGGGCTCTTCTGCCCTCGGAATATCCGCTGCCGTGAGGCCCGCACCCTGTGCGATGCTCACCGCTGTGGAGACCAGGTCCGTGAGCCCCGTGTTCGTCGGCCGCGCCGATGAACTGGGCGTACTGAACGACGCACTCGCCCGTGCCAAGGGGAAGACCCCCGGCACGGGCGAGCCGCAGGCATTGCTGCTCGGCGGCGAGGCGGGCGTCGGCAAGACCCGCCTCGTCGAGGAGTTCACCGCCGCTGCCTGTGCCGAAGGAGCCGTCGTCGCGCTCGGCGGCTGCGTCGAGATCGGCGCGGACGGCCTGCCGTTCGCCCCCTTCTCCAGCGCCCTGCGTTCCCTGCGCCGCCAGCTGCCCGACGAGGTGGACGCCGCTGCCGCCGACCAGGAGGGCGAGCTCGCCCGGCTGTTGCCCGAGCTGGGCGAGGCCCCGCAGCGCCGCCGCGGCACCGACGCCCAGCACGACGAGGAAGGCATGGCCCGCCTCTTCGAGCTGACCGTCCGCCTCCTGGAGCACATAGCCGCCGACCGCCCTGTGGTCATCGCCCTGGAGGACCTGCACTGGGCCGACGCCTCCACCCGCCACCTCCTCGCCTACCTCTTCCGCACGCTGCGCAGCGGTCACCTCGTCGTCGTCGCGACGTACCGCGCCGACGACATCCACCGTCGCCACCCGCTGCGTCCGCTCCTCGCCGAGCTCGACCGCCTGCGCACGGTGCGGCGCATCGAACTGCCCCGCTTCAGCAAGGGCGAAGTCGCCCGGCAGATGGCGGGGATCCTCAGCGCCGAGCCCGCGCAGTCCCTGGTGGACGACGTCTTCGACCGCTCGGACGGCAACGCCTTCTTCGTCGAGGAGCTCGCCGCCGCCTCGCACGGCGGCAGCTGCGCGAGCCTCACGGACTCCCTGCGCGATCTCCTCCTCGTACGCGTCGAAGAGCTGCCCGAGGACAGCCAGCGGGTGGCCAGGATCGTCGCCGAGGGCGGCTCGAACGTCGAGTATCCGCTGCTCGCCGCGGTCGCGGGGCTCGCGGAGGACGACCTGATCGAGGCGCTGCGGGCCGCCGTCGGAGCCAACATCCTGCTGCCGTCGCCCGATGGCGACGGCTACCGCTTCCGGCACTCCCTGGTGCGCGAGGCCGTCGGCGACGACCTGCTGCCCGGTGAACGCTCCCGGATCAGCCGCCGGTTCGCCACGGCCCTCGAGGCCGACCCCTCACTCGTCGCCGCCGACCAGCGCGCCACCCGCCTCGCCAGCTACTGGTACCACGCGCACGACGCGGCGAAGGCCCTGCCCGCCGTCCTCCGTGCCTCCGTCGAGGCCCGCCGCCGCTACGCGTACTCCGAGCAGCTGCGCCTGCTCGAACGGGCGATGGAGCTGTGGGACGGCGCCCCCGAAGACGTACGCCTCGAACTGCGCCCCCTCGACTACGCAGAGGTCTACCCGCCCTGCGGCTGCGACCCCGACACCACATCCCTGCGCTACCTCGACCTCATGGCGGAGGCCGCCGTCGCCGGCCGCCTCTGCGGCGAGCGGGAACGCGCCCTGAAGATCACCAAGCGTGCGCTGCGCCTCCTCGACGACGACAAGGACCCCCAGCGCGCCGCCTGGTTCTGGATCCAGTGCTCCCGGCTCGTCTCGACGCTCGGCCGCGGCGACGGCTGGGCGGAGATCGCCACCGCGCAGGAGCTGGTCCGCGGCCTGCCGCCGTCCGAGGTGCACGCGGAGGTCCTCACGAACGTCGCCTCCTGGGGCATGCTCCACGACCCCGGCGCACAGACCCTGGCAGCGGCCCAACGAGCCGTCGAGTACGCCCGGATGGTCAAGGCCGAGGAGATCGAACTCAACGCCCGGCTCATACTCGGCGGCCTCCTGGTCGACGCGGGCGACGTCGACGAGGGGTTCGCGGAGATGTACGCGGTCAGGGACCGGTGCGTGGCGCCGCCCGGCCTGGTCTCCCGGATCCCGCACATCCATGTCAACCTGCCGTCCGTGCTCGAAGGCGCGGGCCGGTCCCTGGAGTCCCTGGAGGTCGGTGACCAGGGCCTCGCGCTCTGCCGGAAGTACGGACTCACGGACACCGAGAGCTGGATCCTGGTCAACAAGGCGGAGACCCTTGTCTCGCTGGGCCGTTGGGACGAGGCGGTCGACGCCTCCGAGGCGGCCCGCCGCGGCGCGCTGAGCGTCAAGCCGCGGGGCGGGGCGGCCCTGCACCAGGCCACCGTCGCCCTCGGCCGGGGCGACCTGACGGAGGCCGCCGCCCAACTGACCACCGCCCGCGGCCACTACGGCACGCACATCCACATGCCGCAGTACTCCCTGCCCATGGTCACCGCCGCCCTCAGCGTCGCGGCGGCGGACCCCGACCGCGCGGCCGGTGTCGCCGCGGCACGCGGCGAGCTCGAACGGGTCCTGGCCGCGGGTTTCCCGCCCGGCACCCAGCGCTACACCTGGCCCCTGCTGCTCGCCGCCGCCACCTCGGAGGCAGAGACGCGCGGCCTGCCCGCCGCCGAGCCCGGACGGACCGAGGCCATCGACAGCATCCGACGGGCCGCCGGGAAACTCCCCACCCCCATGGCGGTCTGGGCCGCCCACGAGAAGTGGGTACGCGCCGAGCTCCTCCGCGCAGAGGACCGCGACACCCCCGCCGACTGGTCCGCCACCGTCACCGCGCTCGAACCCCTCGACCGCCCCTACGACCTCGCCCGCGCCCGCCTCCGCCTGGCCGAATCCCTCCTCGCGACCTCGGGCGCGGGCGTGGGCGCCGAAGCGGATCGCGAGCGTGCCGCCGGTCTGCTGCGGCAGGCCCGTGAGGTCGCCGAACGCCTCGGGGCACGGCCCCTCGCCGAGTCCGTCTCCGGGCTCGCCCAGCGCGCCCGCCTCACGCTGAACGACGACGACCAGGCCGCCGCGGGCGCCCACCTCACCCCGGTCGACCCCGCCGAGGCCCTCGGTCTCACCAGCCGGGAGCGGGACGTGCTCCGCCTCGTCGCCGCGGGCCGCAGCAACCGCCAGATCGCCGAGGAGCTCTTCATCTCCCCGAAGACGGCGAGCGTCCACGTCTCCAACATCCTCGCCAAGCTGGGCGTCGCGGGCCGCGGCGAGGCCGCCGCCCTGGCCCACCGCCTGCGCCTGTTCCCCGCGGAACGTGCACGGCCAACGGGCTGACCTGCGCTTTCCCGCCCCCGACGGGCCCCGGTGGATTACGGGGCCGCTCACTTACGCTGGTAGGAGGAACTCGGCCGCCAGGAGGCGCAGTGTTCAACCCGATCGAGCTTTTCCAGCCCGGCCGCAAACACACGGACGACGAGCAGAAGCGGCTGGAGCTGAGCCGGGTCGACGTGGCCGACGGCGACCCGAGCCGCGGCCCGATAGACCTGACCTCCGGCAAGGTGGTGGTGAGGGTTCCGCAGCAAGGGGAGACGAAGCCGGACGCGGAGGCGAAGGCAGAGGCGGACTCGGAGGCGGAGGCGGACTCAGGGGCGGAACCTGAGCCGGAGACGAAGCCGACCCCCGAGCCCGCCCCGGACCCTGCGCCCGAGAACTAGCCCGGCCGCCCCTACTGCCCCTACTGCCCCTACCGCACCGTCACCTCAAGAATCTTGTCGTCCCCCTCCTCCGGCGTGCCCCGGGAATCCGTCTCGTTCGTCACCAACCACAGCTTGTCGGCGCCCGCCGCGACGACCGTGCGCAGGCGGCCGTGCTCGCCCTCCAGGAAGGACTGGGGTTCCACGGTGCCGTCCACACCACGGACCGGGATGCGCCACAGGCGCTCGCCGCGCAGGCCCGCCATCCAGATCGAGCCCTCGGCATAGGCGATGCCGCTGGGGGAGGCCTCTGAGGTCTTCCACTGGGCCACCGGGTCGTTGAAGCCCTCCTCGCCACCCTTGCCCTCCACCTCCGGCCACCCGTAGTTGTCGCCGGCCTTGATCTCGTTCAGTTCGTCCCAGGTGTCCTGGCCGAACTCCGCCGCCCAGAGCCGCTTCTCCTCGTCCCAGGCCAGGCCCTGCACATTGCGGTGGCCGTACGAGTAGACAGGGGAGTCGCCGAACGGGTTGCCCTGGGCCGGGTCGCCGTCCGCTGTGAGGCGGAGGATCTTGCCGCCGAGTGACTTCTTGTCCTGGGCCAGGCCCGTGTCGCCCGTCTCGCCCGTGCCCGCGTACAGCATCTTGTCCGGGCCGAAGGCGATCCGGCCGCCGTTGTGGACCACCCCCTTGGGGATGCCCTTGAAGATCGTGTCCGGAGCGCCCAGCTGCTGGCCCGAGGGCTTCTTCTCGTCGTACAGCATGCGGGTGATGCGGTTGTCCGACTCGGTGGTGAAGTACGCGTACACCATGTGGTCCGATGCGTACGCCGGAGAGAGCGCCAGGCCCATCAGGCCGCCCTCGCCCGCGGGGGAGACGCCGGGGACCTTGCCCAGCTCGGTCTTCTTCCCCGTCTTGCCGTCGACGCGGGTGATGGTCCCCTCGTCCCGTGAGGACACCAGCAGGTCTCCGCCGGGGAGCGGTGCGAGGCCCCAGGGTGACTTCAGGTCCTCGGTGAGTGTCTTGGTGACCGTCGCCGATCCCTTGTCCGGCGGGGCCTCGCCGGCGCGCGGCTTTCCGGTGGATGTCCCGTCCGACGTCGCAGGGCTCGACTCGGCGCTCTTCCCGTTCTCCGGCGCGTCTGAGCCCCCGGACGAGCAACCGGCCGTGAGGACGAGGGCGGCGGCGGCCAATGCGGCAGTGACAGCAGGTCGTTGCACGATCAGGTTCCCTTCGACGCAGCGCTTCTACTGTTCATACACCGCTCGGTCCCCTCAGGTTCCCAACCCGCCACCGCCGACACCCGCCACCGCCGGTCCGCGAGCCCGTCGGTCCGCGAGCCCGTCGGTCCGCGAGCCCGCCGATCCCGTGAGCCCGCCGATCCGGCGAGCCCGTCGCCGTCGTCAGTCTCACGAACCCGCCGTCGTCGTCAGACCCCACGAGCCCGCCGCCGTCGTCGTCAGTCCCACGAGCCCATCGCCGACGGCAGTGCCGCGATCTCCGCCAGGTCGGCCCCGGTCAGCTCCAGCGACGCCGCCCCCGCGTTCTGCACCGCCCACCGCTCCCGCTTGGCCCCGGGAATCGGCACCACATCGCGGCCCTGCGCGAGCACCCACGCCAGCGCCACCTGCGCGGGTGTCGCCCCGTGCCGTTCGGCCACCCGGCGCAGGCCCACCACCAGCGGCTGGTTGGCGGCCATCATCTCCGCGGTGAAGCGGGGATGCCGGGCCCGCACGTCGTCCGGCTCGAAGCCCTGCCCCGGCGTCAGCGTCCCCGTGAGGAAACCGTTCCCCAGCGGCATCGCGGCCAGGAACCCGACACCGCGCGAAGCGCACCACGGCAGCAGCGTCTCCAGCGCCTCGGGCGACCACACCGAGAGCTCGGCCTGCACCGCGCTGACCGGGAAGACCTGCTGGACCCGCTCCAGTTGCCGGATCGTCCCCTCGTGCAGCCCGCTGCCCTCGCGCCGCGAAGCACGGGCACCCACCGCGCACAGCCCCAGCGCCCGCACCTTCCCCGCGGCGACGAGCTCGGCCATCGCGCCCCAGGTCTCCTCGACGGGCACCTCGGGGTCGGCGCGGTGCAGCTGGTACAGGTCGATCGTCTCGGTCTGCAGCCGCCTGAGCGACGCGTCGCAGGCCCGCTTCACATAGCCGGGGCGGCCGTTGGCGACGATGTGCTGCTCGCCCACGAGGAGCCCGCACTTGGTGGACACGAAGGCCTCGGCCCGCCGCTCCTTCAGCGCGCGCCCCACAAGGAGCTCGTTGGTGAACGGCCCGTACATGTCCGCCGTGTCCAGCAGGGTCGAGCCCTGGTCGAGCGCGGCGTGCACGGTGCGCAGCGACTCCTCGCCCCGCTGCCGCGAGCCGGTGTACGCCCAGCTCATCGGCATGCAGCCGAGCCCGACCGCACCCACCCCGAGCGCTGCCGCGCCGATCGTCCTGCGGTCCACCTGGCCGTGCCCTCCCACCTCGAGTCCGAGCGGCCCCCAACGTAACCTCTGCCTCCCCCTACGTGACGTGCGGCCTGTGCGCATTAGCCTCCTGACCATGACGACAGACGTATGGCTCCCCTTTGCCGCGGACGAGATCGAAGGCCTGCCCGGAGCAGCCGAAGCCGGGCTCAACTACCGCTTCTGGGACGGCGGCCCGGACTTCCCCGCGGACCCGGCCGACTGCGCGTTCTACGCGGTGCCCTATCTGAAGGGTGCGGAGACCTCCGTACGGCCGCTGCCCGAGATGACATCCGTACGCGCCGTACAGACGCTCACCGCGGGCATCGACCACGTCCAGGGCGGGCTCAAGTTCCTCGCGCCGGGCGTGCAGTTGTGCAATGCCAAGGGAGTGCACGAGGCCAGCACCGCCGAGCTGGCACTCGCCCTCGTCCTCGCGTCCCTGCGCGGCCTCCCCCGATTCGTCGAAGGACAGCGGCAGGAGGACTGGCGGTCCGGGTTCTATCCGGCGCTCGCCGACAAGTCCGTGCTGATCGTCGGCTACGGATCGATCGGTTCCGCCATCGAGGACCGGCTCGCTCCCTTCGAGTGCGCGCGGGTGGCGCGCGTCGCGCGCTCTGCACGTGCCACGGAGCGCGGCCCCGTGCACCCGCTCGCCGAACTCCCCGCGCTGCTCCCCGACGCCGATGTGGTCATCCTCTCCACGCCCCTCACCGACACCACCCGTGGCCTGGTGAACGGCGACTTCCTGGCCCGGATGAAGGACGGCGCACTGCTGGTGAACGTCGCGCGCGGCCCCGTCGTCGACACCAAAGCGCTCCTCGCCGAACTGGAGAGCGGCCGGATCACGGCCGCGCTCGATGTCACCGATCCGGAACCGCTGCCCGCGGGGCACCCCCTGTGGCACGCTCCTGGAGTGCTCATCAGCCCGCACGTGGGCGGATCGACCTCCGCCTTCCTGCCCCGCGCCAAGCGCCTGCTCGCCGCGCAGCTGACCCGTTTCGTCGCCGGGGAACCCCTCGGCAACGTCGTCCTGACGACCGAGTAGCGCACCAAGCCGCCGTCGCCCAGGGCTCGTTCGAGCACGCTCCGCACTTGTGTGTGTGCGTCCTGTGCCCACTTCGTCATGGGCAGTCACTGAGCGTAGAGAAGCTATGTCCCTGAGTGACGAGACTGGTGTATCGTCCCGACAGGGGCTGCGCCGTGGACCGTTCGGCGGCGGGGGACGAGACATCAGACGCGAGGGGGGCGACGGGCGATGTACGGCCAATGGGCGAACGATCCGACGCGGCGAGGTCGCCGGCGACGACACTCGCACGAACCGGCTCGCAGTCGGACACGCGACGGATACGCACCCGAGATCCCGGAGCCGACCAGTCACGGGAGGCGGACGGGCCGGGCGGCACGGACCAGGGCGGCCCGGTGAGCACCCGTCCGTCACCCGCCACCGCCCTGGAGGGCGGCGGAGGCCTGACGGCGCAGATGCCGCCCGGTGCGCCATTGATCCGGCGCCCCGCCCCCGACGGCAACGCGGGCCTGGTGACGCAGATCGCGCTCCTGGTGGTCTGCGGCGGGTACGCCACCGGAGCCGCGCTGGGCTGGGGTTCGGACCGGGCCGCCCTGATCATGGGTGACTTCGGCCTGAGCGTCGCGGCGGCAGCCGCCGCGGTCTCCTGCTTCCGCTACTCGCGCACTCGTCGCAGCCGCTTTCGACCCGCATGGCTGCTGTTCGCGCTCTCCTCCGCGATGGCGGCCGTGGGCAACGGAGTGTGGGGCTGGTACGAGGTCGTGCTCGACCAGCCCGTGCCGAGCCCGGGTCTCGCCGATCTGTTCTTCCTCTGCTTCGCGCCGCCCGCCATCATCGGCCTGCTCGTGCTCGCCAAGCGGCCGGTGACCAAGGCCGGTTGGGTCTGCCTCGCGCTCGACGCCTGGCTCATCGGCGGCTCGCTGCTCACGCTCTCCTGGAGCCTGGCGCTCGCGCACACGGCGCAGTTCGAAGGCCAGAGCGTGGCGCACGCCGCGCTCTCGCTCGCCTATCCGCTGCTCGACATCGCGTTGGTCAGCATGGTCCTCGCGCTGCACTTCAGACGCTCCTCCGCCAACCGCACGGCGGTGAACACGGCGATCGGCGCCCTCGCGCTGACCGTCATGTGCGATGCGATGTTCACCTCGCCTCTGCTGCACGACAGTTACCGCTCGGGCGAGATGCTGGACGCGGGCTGGTTCGCGGGATCGCTGCTCCTCGCGTACGCGCCCTGGGCGGCGCCCTGGCACAAGCGCGCGGACGTCGCACAGCACGCGCGCGTGGAGCACGACGGCGACTCCGAGGGCACACGAGCCGCCGCCACCCGGCCGATCGCCGGATCACTGGCCGCGCTCACGCCGTATCTGGCCGCCGCCGTCTGCACGTTGGGGATTCTCTACAACGTACTGAGTGGTCGCAGCGTCGACGAAGTCGTGCTCTTCACCGCGGGCACGGTCGTGCTCGCCCTGGTCGTGCGCCAGGGCATCATGCTCCTGGACAACATCACGCTCACCCAGGAACTGGCCCAGAAGGAGAACCACTTCCGCTCCCTGGTCCAGGGTTCGAGCGACGTCATCATGATCGCCGCTCCGAACGGCATCCTCCACTACGTCAGCCCGGCCGCCTCAGGGGTCTACGGCCGCGACGCCGAGGAGCTCATGGGCTCCGAACTGGCCTCGCTCATGCACCCCGAGGACCTGGGCCGCGTGGTCCACGAGGTCCGCAGATTCCTCACCGCGAACCCCCTCGAAGAGCCCACGACCCGCATCGAGTGCCGCTTCAAGTCCGGTGACGGCGACTGGCTGAACGTGGAGTCCACGGTCAACCGCCACCAGGGCGGCCTCATCTTCAACAGTCGGGACGTCACCGAACGGGTCCGCCTCCAGGCGCAGTTGCAGCACAACGCCGAGCACGACCCGCTCACCGACCTGCCCAACCGCGCCCTGTTCACCCGCAGGGTCGCGCAGGCGCTCACCGGCCGCAGGGTCACCGACCGGGGCACGGCCGTGCTCTTCATCGACCTGGACGGCTTCAAGGCGGTCAACGACACCATCGGCCACCAAGCGGGAGACGAGCTCCTGATCCAGGCGGCCCGCCGCCTTCAGGAGGCCGTCAGGTCCGGGGATTGCGCGGCCCGGCTTGGCGGCGACGAATTCTCCGCGCTGATCGTGGGTGACGGCACCCGCGACCAGGCCGCACGCGAACAGCACATCTGCGAACTCGCCGACCGTCTCAGAATCACCCTCTCCCAGCCCTACGCGATCGACGGCAACGACGTGCGCGTGGCGGCGTCCATCGGCGTGGCCTTCGCCGAACCGGGCATCGGCGCGGGGGAGTTGCTGCGCAACGCAGACCTCGCGATGTACCGCGCGAAAGCCGCGGGCAAGGGCCGCGTCGAGCTGTACGCTCCCCAGATGCAGGCCGATGTCGTACGCAAGGCGGAGCTGGCCACGAGGCTTCGCACCGCCCTGCACGACGGCGAGTTCGCGCTGCTCCACCAGCCGGTGGTCTCCCTGGACGACGGGCGCATCACCTCCGTCGCCGCCCAGGCGCGCTGGCGCTCGGCGCAGGGCATCCTCTTCACGCCGGGCGAGTTCCTGCGCGTGGCCGACGGCGCGGACTCCCAAGAAGGCGCCCGCACCGCCGAGCTGGGCCGCTGGACGCTGGAGGAAGCCGTCCAGCAGGCCGCTGAGCGCGGCGCCACGGGCCATGCGACGCCCGTGGCCGTCCGTATCAGCGCGCGGCGGCTCCTGGACCGCTCCATGCCGCTCGGCTCCATCGAGGCGCTCCTCACCCGGCACGGGCTGCCCTCCGGGGCACTGATCATCGAGCTCGCCGACAGCGACCCGCGCGTCCCCCTGGATGACCTGGAGCGCCGGCTGACCTCCCTGAGCAGGCTCGGCGTACGCATCGCCCTGGACGGCTTCGGGAGCGGCTATGCCGCCATCACCGCGCTGCGGAGGCTCCCTGTAGACGTGCTCAAGCTCGACCGCAGCCTCATTGAAGGAGTGGTCGAGTCCGCGCGGCTGCACAAGATCACATCCGGCCTCCTTCGCATCGCCACCGATCTGGGGCTGCGCTCCGTTGCCGACGGCGTCGATCTGCCGGAGCAGGTCATCGCCCTGCGCGCGATGGGCTGTACGCACGGACAGGGCATGGCGTTCGCCGGGCCGCTGGACGAGTACCGCCTGCGCCGCGCCCTGACGCTAGGGCGGTATCCGGTGCCGCACGGCCCCGTGGAGCCGGTCCTCGCGGGCGCTCCTCCGCTGTCGTACGGGGGAGGTGTCGAGTCCCTTGTCCGCTCACATAATGAGACCCCCGTCCCACCTACTTGACAGGCACAGTGCGCCAGGGAGAGGGTCAATGCCATGCGCACCCGAATTCTCGTACTTGGAAAGCGCGTCGGCTGAAGCTGGGAGTCACCGGTCCGAACACCGGAATCCCTGCACCCGCTCCGACGCGCTCCCCTCGCCTGCCTCACGGCACGAGGGGTTTTTTGTTGCACAGGCGCCCGCCAAATCCCCGCAAACACCCCGCACAAACCCTCAGCTTCGAGAAGAGAATGCCGATGACCGAGCAGGCCACCGGGGCCCACCATCCGCAGCCGCGGCCCCGAACCTCAGGACAGCAGTCCGCCCCCGTCGAGCACGTCACGGGTGCGCAGTCCCTCATTCGTTCTCTCGAGGAAGTCGGGGCCGACACGGTATTCGGCATCCCCGGCGGCGCCATCCTTCCCGCGTACGACCCGATGATGGACTCCACGCGCGTCCGTCACGTCCTGGTCCGGCACGAGCAGGGCGCGGGCCACGCGGCCACCGGTTACGCGCAGGCCACCGGCAAGGTCGGCGTGTGCATGGCGACGAGCGGCCCCGGTGCCACGAACTTGGTCACGCCGATCGCCGACGCCCACATGGACTCCGTGCCCATGGTCGCGATCACCGGCCAGGTGGCCTCCAAGGCGATCGGCACGGACGCCTTCCAGGAGGCGGACATCGTCGGCATCACGATGCCGATCACCAAGCACAACTTCCTGGTGACCAAGGCCGAGGACATCCCGGCGACGATCGCTGAGGCCTTCCACATCGCCTCCACCGGCCGTCCCGGACCTGTCCTGGTCGACATCGCCAAGGACGCCCTCCAGGCGCGGACCACCTTCCAGTGGCCGCCCACCCAGGACCTGCCCGGCTACCGGCCGGTGACCAAGCCGCACGCCAAGCAGATCCGCGAGGCCGCCAAGCTGATCACCGCGGCCAAGCGGCCCGTCCTCTACGTCGGCGGCGGCGTCATCAAGGCGCACGCCACCGCGGAGCTGAAGGTCCTGGCAGAGCTGACCGGAGCGCCCGTCACCACCACACTGATGGCGCTCGGCGCATTCCCCGACAGTCACGAGCTGCACGTGGGAATGCCGGGCATGCACGGAGCGGTCACCGCCGTCACCGCGCTGCAGAAGGCCGACCTGATCGTCGCCCTCGGAGCCCGCTTCGACGACCGCGTCACCGGCAAGCTGGACAGCTTCGCGCCCTTCGCGAAGATCGTCCACGCCGACATCGACCCGGCCGAGATCGGCAAGAACCGCGCCGCCGACGTGCCGATCGTCGGAGACGCCCGCGAGGTCATCGCCGACCTGATCCAGGCGGTCCAGGCCGAGCACACCGCGGGCCAGAAGGGCGACTACACCGCTTGGTGGAAGGACCTGAGCCGCTGGCGCGACACCTACCCCCTGGGCTACACGCAGCCCGAGGACGGTTCGCTCTCCCCGCAGCAGGTCATCGAGCGCGTCGGCAAGCTCGCCCCCGAAGGCACGATCTTCGCGGCGGGCGTCGGCCAGCACCAGATGTGGGCCGCCCACTTCATCGACTACGAGAAGCCCGCCACCTGGCTCAACTCCGGCGGCGCGGGCACGATGGGGTACGCGGTCCCGGCCGCCATGGGCGCCAAGGCCGGTCAGCCCGACCGCACGGTCTGGGCGATCGACGGCGACGGCTGCTTCCAGATGACCAATCAGGAACTGACCACCTGCGCGCTGAACAACATCCCGATCAAGGTCGCCATCATCAACAACGGCGCCCTGGGCATGGTCCGCCAGTGGCAGACGCTGTTCTACAACCAGCGTTACTCCAACACCGTGCTGCACAGCGGTCCCGAGGACATCGGCCCCAACAAGGGCACCCGCGTCCCGGACTTCGTGAAGCTGTCGGAGGCCATGGGCTGCGTGGCCCTGCGCTGCGAGCGTCCCGAGGACCTCGACAAGGTCATCGCCGAGGCCAACGCCATCAACGACCGCCCCGTCGTGGTCGACTTCATCGTCCACGAGGACGCCCAGGTCTGGCCGATGGTCGCAGCCGGCACCTCGAACGACGAGGTCATGGCCGCCCGCGGGGTCCGCCCCGACTTCGGCGACAACGAAGACGACTGAGACCGAGAGCGAAAGAGAGACCACGAGTCATGTCCACCAAGCACACGCTCTCCGTCCTGGTCGAGAACAAGCCCGGTGTCCTCGCCCGGATCACCGCCTTGTTCTCCCGCCGCGGCTTCAACATCGACTCCCTGGCCGTGGGCGTCACCGAGCACCCCGACATCTCACGCATCACCATCGTCGTGAACGTCGAGGACCTGCCGCTCGAACAGGTCACCAAGCAGCTCAACAAGCTCGTCAACGTCCTGAAGATCGTCGAACTCGAGCCGGCCGGCGCCGTGGCCCGCGAACTGGTCCTCGCCAAGGTCCGCGCCGACAACGAGACGCGCTCGCAGATCGTCGAGATCGTCCAACTGTTCCGCGCCAAGACCGTGGACGTCTCGCCCGAGGCGGTCACCATCGAGGCCACGGGCTCCAGCGACAAGCTGGAGGCGATGCTCAAGATGCTGGAACCCTTCGGCATCAAGGAGCTCGTCCAGTCCGGCACCATCGCGATCGGCCGCGGCTCCCGCTCCATCACGGACCGCAGCCTGCGGGCGCTCGACCGCTCGGCCTGAACCAGCCAGAACGGCCCACCGGGCACGCCCGCATACCGAGACCGTAAAACTTCCCTCACCCGCCCGCCGTACGGTGGGTCGCAACACCAGCACACATAGGAGATTTCCAGTGGCCGAGCTGTTCTACGACGACGACGCCGACCTGTCCATCATCCAGGGCCGCAAGGTCGCGGTCATCGGATACGGCAGCCAGGGCCACGCCCACGCGCTGTCGCTCCGTGACTCGGGTGTCGACGTCCGTGTCGGTCTGCACGAGGGCTCCAAGTCCAAGACCAAGGCCGAGGAGCAGGGCCTGCGCGTCGTGACCCCCTCGGAGGCCGCCGCCGAGGCCGACGTCATCATGATCCTGGTGCCGGACCCGATCCAGGCCCAGGTCTACGAGGAGTCCATCAAGGACAACCTCAAGGACGGCGACGCGCTGTTCTTCGGCCACGGCCTGAACATCCGCTTCGGCTTCATCAAGGCCCCCGAGGGCGTCGACGTCTGTATGGTCGCCCCGAAGGGCCCGGGTCACCTGGTCCGCCGCCAGTACGAGGAAGGCCGCGGCGTTCCGTGCATCGCGGCCGTCGAGCAGGACGCGACCGGCAACGGCTTCGCGCTGGCCCTCTCGTACGCCAAGGGCATCGGTGGCACGCGTGCGGGCGTCATCAAGACGACCTTCACCGAGGAGACCGAGACCGACCTCTTCGGCGAGCAGGCCGTGCTCTGCGGTGGCACCGCGGCGCTGGTCAAGGCCGGCTTCGAGACGCTGACCGAGGCCGGCTACCAGCCGGAGATCGCGTACTTCGAGTGCCTGCACGAGCTGAAGCTCATCGTGGACCTCATGTACGAGGGCGGCCTGGAGAAGATGCGCTGGTCGATCTCCGAGACCGCGGAGTGGGGCGACTACGTCACCGGCCCGCGCATCATCACGGACGCCACCAAGGCCGAGATGAAGAAGGTCCTGACCGAGATCCAGGACGGCACCTTCGCCAAGCAGTGGATGGACGAGTACCACGGCGGTCTGAAGAAGTACAACGAGTACAAGACCCAGGACGAGAACCACCTCCTGGAGACCACCGGCAAGGAGCTGCGCAAGCTCATGTCGTGGGTCGACGAAGAGGCCTGAGGCATACCGGAAACGCCGGAGGGAGTGATCTCCCTCCGGCGTTGTCCACCTCGTCCAGCCACGGACGAGTGATCCTTCCGCGGAGGCGTAAGACGACCTCCGTTGCGCCACTAGACTGCTTTCAACAATCGCGTCGGGCCCACAGCGTCGTGCGTCTTCCACGCGGCTAAGCGACACCGCATGCGGCCGTCGGGACGGCCGTCCGCATTGGACTTGTGAGGACTCACGTGAGCACTGCTGCCAACGGCAAACCGGTCGTACTCATCGCTGAAGAGCTGTCGCCCGCCACTGTCGACGCCTTGGGCCCGGACTTCGAGATCCGTCAGTGCAACGGCGCGGACCGCGCCGAGCTGCTGCCCGCCATCGCCGACGTCGACGCGATTCTGGTCCGCTCCGCGACCAAGGTCGACGCCGAGGCCATCGCGGCCGCCAAGAAGCTGAAGGTCGTCGCCCGCGCGGGCGTGGGCCTGGACAACGTGGACGTGTCCGCCGCCACCAAGGCCGGCGTGATGGTGGTGAACGCACCCACTTCGAACATCGTCACCGCAGCCGAGCTCGCCTGTGGCCTGCTCATCGCCACCGCGCGGAACATCCCCCAGGGCAGCCAGGCCCTGAAGGCCGGCGAGTGGAAGCGCTCCAAGTACACGGGCGTCGAGCTCGCCGAGAAGACCCTCGGTGTCGTGGGCCTCGGCCGCATCGGCGCCCTGGTCGCGCAGCGCATGAGCGCCTTCGGCATGAAGGTCGTCGCGTACGACCCGTACGTGCAGCCCGCGCGCGCCGCGCAGATGGGCGTCAAGGTCCTCACGCTCGACGAGCTGCTCGAGGTCTCGGACTTCATCACCGTGCACCTGCCCAAGACCCCCGAGACGGTCGGTCTGATCGGCGACGACGCACTGCACAAGGTCAAGCCCGCCGTCCGCATCGTGAACGCCGCGCGCGGCGGGATCGTCGACGAGGAGGCGCTGTACTCCGCGCTGAAGGAGGGCCGCGTCGCCGGTGCCGGTCTGGACGTGTACGCGAAGGAGCCCTGCACGGACTCCCCGCTCTTCCAGTTCGACCAGGTCGTCTGCACGCCGCACCTCGGCGCCTCGACGGACGAGGCGCAGGAGAAGGCCGGTGTCTCCGTCGCCAAGTCGGTGCGTCTCGCCCTCGCGGGCGAGCTGGTCCCGGACGCCGTGAACGTCCAGGGCGGCGTCATCGCCGAGGACGTGCGCCCCGGTCTGCCGCTCGCCGAGAAGCTCGGCCGGATCTTCACCGCCCTCGCGAGCGAGGTGGCGGCCCGTCTCGACGTCGAGGTGTACGGCGAGATCACGCAGCACGACGTGAAGGTGCTCGAACTCTCCGCGCTCAAGGGCGTGTTCGAGGACGTCGTCGACGAGACCGTTTCGTACGTGAACGCGCCTCTCTTCGCCCAGGAGCGCGGCGTCGAGGTCCGCCTCACCACGAGCTCGGAGTCCCCGGACCACCGGAACGTGGTCACGGTGCGCGGCACGATGACCGGCGGCGAGGAGATCTCGGTCTCCGGCACGCTGGCGGGCCCCAAGCACCTCCAGAAGATCGTCGCCATCGGCGAGTACGACGTGGACCTGGCGCTCGCCGAGCACATGGTCGTCCTGCGGTACGCGGACCGTCCCGGTGTCGTCGGCACCGTCGGCCGTGTCCTCGGCGAGTCGGGCATCAACATCGGCGGCATGCAGGTCGCTCGCGCTGACGTCGGCGGGGAGGCCCTTGCTGTCCTCACGGTGGATGACACCGTGCCGCAGGCGGTGCTCAACGAGTTGGCCGAGGAGATCGGGGCGGAGTCCGTCCGTGCGGTGAACCTGACCGACTAGGGGGCACCCCGAAGCTTCGGCCGCCGGTTCATCACCGGCTCCGCCGAGTTCGTCCTCAAACGCCGGGCGGGCTGGATATCTCCAGCCCGCCCGGCGTTTGTTCGGCTCACCGAGGGCATGAAGCCCGAGAGCGTGCTCTTAGAGCCGTGACGCCTTCAGGACCATGTGCAGCAACAACCGGTCCTCGCCGTCGTCCAGATCGAGGCCCGTGAGCTGCTCCACGCGCGAGAGGCGGTAGTAGAGCGTCTGGCGGTGGATGCCCAACTCCGCCGCCGTGCGGCCCGCTTGGCCCGCGCAGTCCAGGAACACCTCGGCGGTGCGGGCGAGTTCGCGATGAGCGGGGGAGAGCAACGCGCGGGCCACCGGGTCCTCGGCGGCCTCGGCGGGCAGGGAGGTGAGCAGGCGGTAGGGGCCCACCTCCGACCACTGGGCCACCGGGGCGAAACGGGGTTCGGCGCGGGCCGCGCGGGCCGCCGTCGACGCCTCCCACCAGGCGGCGCCCAGCTCGTCCAGGCCGTGCCGGGCGTTCGCGATGCCCGCCGCCGCGCCCTTCGCCGACTCCAGGAGCCGCGTGGCCGCGGACACCGCAGGGGTGCGCACGTCCGCCGAACGCAGCCGGACCAGGACCGCGAGGCTCTGGCCCGCCGTGCCCCACGGCACCGTGCACAGGGCGGTGGCCCCCTGCACCGTACGGACCGAAGGGGCGGAGTCCGGGTCGGCGGAAGGCCAGGGGGCGACGCATACCACCGCGTGCAGGCCCTCGCCGCGCGGGCCGAGCGCCGTGCGCAGGTCGGCCACCGCCATGTCCCGCTGCCAGCCGCGCTCGGCGGTCAGGACGGCCCGGAACTCCCGGGTCAGATCGGCGCCGGCCTGCGCCTCGTCGGCGAGGAGCGCGCCGATGCGGGCGGCGACCTCCATGGCCGCGGTCAGCTGGGCGTCCGTGGGCCCCGGATCGTCGTCGAGCAGCCATACGTACCCCAGGGCGAACCCCCGATGCCGTACGGGAAGGCAGATCCGCCCGCGGTGGACGCCCGCCTCCGGGGTGGGCGGGATGCGGATCGGGGCCGTCGCGCGGGTGATGCCGAAGCTCTCGAACCAGGTGCGGACCCCGGCCGTCGAGCGGCGCGTGAGGATCGAGCGGGTGCGCACCGGGTCGAGGGCCGCCGCGTCGAAGTCGCTGTCGCCGCTGTCGTGCGCGCCGAAGGCGATCAGCTCGAAGTCGCGGTTCTCCAGTGTCGCGGGGGCGCCGAGCAGCGTCGAGATCTCGTCGACCAGTTCCTGGTAATCGCCTTTCACACTGTCCATTCTGACGTAGTTCGCCCCCGCCCTCAGACAGATGTCTGAGATCCAGGGCACGGATGCGTGACAGCTGTCGATGGCCCAGGATCGGAGGGATCCTTAAGTTTCACGGTGGTTCTCCGTGCCGTATCCGGTCGTTACGCGTATCCAGGTACGGCCCCGTTCTACTCTCCGTGGAGGTGCCCGTGCTGGGTCCCGTGATCCTCGCCGCGTCGCGCAGCGACCAGATGCGCCGATTCGTTTCGGCGGCCCCGGGCACCAAGCAGGTCGTCGCCCGCTTCATCGCCGGTGAGACCGTGGATCAGGTCGTGCCGATCATCACGGACGCCGCCGACAAGGGCCTCGAGGTCACCCTCGACGTCGTCGGCGAGGACATCACCACGCCCGAGCAGGCCGCCGCCGCGCGCGACGCCTACCTGGAGCTCGTCGAGCGCCTCAAGGACCTCGGCCTCGGCACCAAGGCCGAGATGTCCATCAAGCTCTCGATGTTCGGCCAGGCCCTTGAGGGCGGCCACGAGCTGGCCCTCGCCAACGTCCGTCCGGTCGTCATCGCCGCCGCCCGGATCGGCACCACGGTCACCCTGGACGCCGAGGACCACACCACCCTCGACTCGATGTTCGCCATCCACGAGGAGCTGCGGAAGGACTTCCCGCAGACCGGCTGCGTCATCCAGTCCTACCTCTTCCGCACCGAGGACGACGCCCGCCGCCTGGCCGCCGCGGGCAGCCGCGTACGCATCGTGAAGGGCGCCTACAAGGAGCCCGCCGAGGTCGCGTACCAGGACAAGGCGGAGATCGACAAGGCGTACGTGCGCATCATGCGCATCCTGATGGAGGGCGACGGGTACCCGATGATCGGGTCCCACGACCCGCGCCTGATCTCCATCGCACAGGAGCTCGGACGGCGTGCGGGGCGCAAACTGGATGAGTACGAGTTCCAGATGCTGTACGGCATCCGCAGCGACGAGCACCTGCGGCTCGCGGCCGAGGGCCACCGGATGCGCGTCTACACCGCCTACGGCACCGACTGGTACGGATACTTCATGCGCCGCCTCGCGGAGAAGCCGGCCAACCTGCTCTTCTTCGCCCGCTCCATCCTCACCAAGGGCTGATTCCCCACAAGGGCTGAGCGCTCCTCTCCCGACTTCCCCCGACCCCCCTTAAGGAGATACGGAACTCATGGACGCCGTGACCCAGGTCCCCGCGCCGGTCAACGAGCCGGTGCACGGCTACGCACCCGGTTCCCCGGAGCGTGCCCGCCTCGAGACCAAGCTCAAGGAGCTCTCCGAGAACCCCATCGAGCTGCCGATGACCATCGGCGGTGTCAAGCGCCTCGGTGGCGGTGAGCCCTTCCAGGTCGTGCAGCCGCACAACCACAAGTCCGTCATCGGCACCGGCCGCGGCGCCACCAAGCAGGACGCCCAGGACGCGGTCGACGCCGCGCTCGCCGCCGCTCCCGCCTGGCGCGCGATGTCCTTCGACGACCGCGCCGCGATCATCCTGCGCGCCGCCGAGCTGCTCTCCACGACGTGGCGCGAGACGCTCGCCGCGTCCACGATGCTCGGCCAGTCGAAGACCGCCCAGCAGGCCGAGATCGACACTCCCTGTGAGCTGATCGACTTCTGGCGCTTCAATGTCAAGTACGCCCGTGACCTGCTCGCCGAGCAGCCCGTTGCGAACTCGACCGGCGTCTGGAACCGCCTGGACCACCGCCCGCTCGAGGGCTTCGTCTACGCGATCACGCCGTTCAACTTCACCGCGATCGCGGGCAACCTGCCCACCGCCCCGGCCCTCATGGGCAATGTGGTCGTGTGGAAGCCGTCCCCGACGCAGACGCACGCCGCCGTGCTGCTCATGCAGCTCCTGGAAGAGGCCGGTCTGCCCAAGGGCGTCATCAACCTGGTGACCGGTGACGGCAAGGCCGTCTCCGAGGTGGCCCTGACCCACCGCGACCTGGCGGGCATCCACTTCACCGGCTCGACCCCGACCTTCCAGCACCTGTGGAAGACGGTCGGCGAGAACATCGCCAACTACCGCACGTACCCGCGCCTGGTCGGCGAGACCGGCGGCAAGGACTTCGTCGTCGCGCACCCCAGCGCCGACCGCGCCATCCTCAAGACCGCCCTGACCCGTGGTTCCTTCGAGTTCCAGGGCCAGAAGTGCAGCGCGTCCTCGCGTGCGTACGTCCCCGCCTCGATCTGGAACTCCGGCTTCAAGGAGGAGTTCGCGGCCGAGGTCGACGGCATCAAGATGGGCGACGTCACGGACCTCTCCAACTTCATCGGAGCGGTCATCGACGAGCGCGCGTTCGCCAAGAACAAGGCGGCGATCGACCGCGCGGCGGCCGACCCGACCTGCACGATCGTCGCGGGCGGCACCTACGACGACTCGGTGGGCTACTTCGTCCGGCCGACCGTCGTCGAGTGCTCGGACCCGGCGAACGAGGTCTTCACGACCGAGTACTTCGGCCCGTTCCTGGCGGTCCACGTCTACGAGGACGACAAGTACGAGGAGATGCTGGCCCAGATGGAGTCGGCGTCGGACTACGCGCTGACGGGCTCGGTCATCGCGGGTGACCGCGCGGCTGCCGCCGCCACGATGGAGAAGCTCCGCTACGCGGCGGGCAACTTCTACATCAACGACAAGTCGACCGGCGCGGTCGTCGGCCAGCAGCCGTTCGGTGGCGGGCGTGCCTCGGGCACGAACGACAAGGCCGGCGCCCCGCAGAACCTGCAGCGGTGGACGCTGACCCGCGCCATCAAGGAGACGCTGGTTCCGCCGACGGAGTACGGCTACCCGCACATGGGCTGACCCCGCCCGGGGCTTCGCGGCCCCCCCTGAACCCCGTCCCCGACCTGGGCCCCACCCCGGTCGGGGGCGGTGTTGTTTTCCCCCGCGGGACGGGCGGGTGAGAAGGGGCGCCTCAGGCGGCCGAAGGTCGCCTCAGGCGACCGGAGGCGGCCCGCCGGAACCCGACGCCGCTGAGATCACCTCGTCCAGCACTCCCCGCGCCCGCAGCAGCTCCTCCACCATGCCGTCGATCCGTGCCCGCTCCACCGACAGCTGGTCCACCAGCCACGGCGTGGCCGTCTCCGACGGGCCGCCGTCCTTGTCCCGCATGCACGGAAGCAGTTGCACGATCTTCGCGCTGCACAGGCCCGCAGCGAACAGCTCCTGGATGTGGACGACCCGGTCGACCGCAGACTCCGGGTAGTCGCGGTGGCCGCCCGGTGTGCGGTCCGCGTGCAGCAGGCCCTGCTTCTCGTAGTAGCGCAGGGACCGCTCACTCACCGCGGTGCGTTCCGCCAGCTCGCCGATCCTCATGTCCACGTCCCTCCGCACTAGCTCAAGCACTTGAATCTGACACCGGTGTCAGCTTCTACCTTTCCGGCATGACGAACATGACGAACGCCTCGCTCCTCGCCCCCTATTCCGCCGCCCGCATCGGCCACCTCCCCAACCGCATCGTGATGGCCCCCATGACACGCGCCCGCGCCGCGGAGGACGGCACCCCGCTGCCCGTCGTCGCCGACCACTACGCCCAGCGCGCCGGCGCCGGACTCATCGTCACCGAAGGCATCTGGCCCAGCAGCCGTGGCCAGAGCGGCTGGCGCTACCCGGGGCTCCAGACCGCCGCACACGTGGCGGGCTGGCGGCGGGTCACCGACGCCGTGCACGCCGCCGGCGGCCGGATCTACGCCCAGCTGATGCACGGCGGCCGCAACGGCCACCCGCTGGCCCGCATCGACGGCGACCTGCCGCTCGCGCCCTCGGCCGTGACCCCGCCCGGCCACGCACACGGCCCAGACGGCACCAAGCCCGACTACGTCGCCCCGCGCGAGATGAGCATCGACGACATCCGCACGGCGGTCCAGGACTTCGCGGACGCCGCCAGCAACGCCATCGCCGCGGGCTTCGACGGGGTCGAACTGCACGGTGCCAACAGCTATTTGATCCACCAGTTCCTCGCCGACAACACCAATCTCCGCACCGACGCGTACGGCCGCGGCTCGATCGCCGACAACATCCGCTTCGCCGTCGAGGTCGTACACGCCGTCGCCGACGCCATCGGCGCCGAGCGGCTCGGGCTCCGACTCTCGCCGGGCAACCCCCAGTTCGGCATGGCGGAGGCCGATCCCGGCCCCGTCTACCGCGCTCTGCTCGACGAGATCGACGGGCTCGGTCTCGCCTACCTCCACCTCACGGACAACGACAGCTACCCCGCCCTCGCGGACCTGCGCCCGCGCTGGCACGGTCTCCTCATCGGCAACGTCGGTGAGAACGGCGATCCGACGACGTTGGAGGCGGGCGAGGCGGTCCTCGCCGAGGGCCTTGCGGATCTCGTCTCGTACGGGCGGGCCTTCATCTCCAACCCCGACCTGCCGGCGCGGTTCGCGGCAGGCGCGCCCCTCCAGGAGATCGACGCGGCCCACCTCTACACCAACGGAGCCGAGGGATACACCGACTACCCCTCCCTGGAGCGCCAGTTGGTGTCCGCTCAGGCGTCCGGTCAGACCTCGACCAGGACCTGATCCAGCGATTTCCGTACGAGATCGGGCACTTGGCAGTCCTGCGCCGGATAACCCACCGGGATCACCGCGAACGCCTTCTCGTTCTCGGGCCTGCCGAGCACCTGGGACAGGAACCGCATCGGGCTCGGCGTGTGGATCAACGCGGCAAGGCCCGAAAGATGCAGCGCGGACAGGAGCATCCCCACCGCGATGCCGACCGACTCGTCGACGTAGTAGTGCTTGTGCTTGGTGCCGTCCTCGCCCAGCCAGTAGCGCTGCTGGAAGACGACGACGAGCGCGGGCGCGTCCGTCAGATGCGGCTTCACCTCGTCCGTGCCGAGTGGCCGCAGCGCGGCCAGCCACTCCTCGCCGAGCCGTCCGTCGTACGAGACGCGCTCCTCGTGCTCGGCGGCCTCGCGGATGCGGCGGCGCACCTGCGGGTCCTGGACGAGGACGAACGTCCACGGCTGCTGGTGCGCGCCGGACGGCGCCGTCGCCGCGCACGCGATGGCGTCCCGCACGACCTGCGGGGGCACCGGGTCGGGTGCGAACTGCCGCACCGTGCGCCGCTCCCGCATCCGGGCGCGCAACTCGGCGGCCTGCGCGAGGGATTGGGCTTCGGGCATCCGCTCGGGGCGGTACGGAACGGAGCGGTAGGGCTCGCCGTGGATGGGCGTCCAGGGCCGTTCTGCGGTTTCGTCAGCCATGCCCACGAGTGTGCCCCGGTCAGCTCCACCCCGTCACGATCAATGAGAGCCCGACCGTGAATCCGCCACCGAGGAGGGCCAGATACAGACCGTAGAACCGCCGGAGGCGATGCACGAGGAACCCGAAGGCCCCGAAAGTGAGGCCCACCGTGAGGGTGCGGGAGCCGCGGGAGAGCGCCGATTGGGCCAGCCAGTCCTGCGGCGCGACGTCGGCGTGGCCCGCCTCGCGTGCGTACACCTTGAAGGGGATGCCGTTCCAGGGCTGATGGCGCACGGCGGCCGCGTCCTCGGCAGCGAGTTCGGCGCGCACCTCGGCGCGCATCCGGTCCGTGGTCAGCGGATGCGGCAACTGCATGCCCGATGCCGCCAGTTGGAGAGCGAGCAGGCTGCCCGCCAGGCTGCCCGCGAGTGCCGTGAGGGACAGCTTCAGGGCCCTGCGCGGCACCGCCACGCAGGCGATCCCCAGGAACAGTTCCGGCATCAGGGGCCAGCTCAGCGCCTCCGCGAAGGCCCAGACGAAGGCCGCCGCGAGCCCCCAGCGGGAGCCGATGACAGCGGCGGTCCGCTTGCGCGTGACGGAGTCCCTGAGCGGCTCGGCCGCCGTACGCCGATGAAGCTCCGCCACCGCGTCACGCGCCGCTTCCGGTGTGGTGTCAGGGGGCAGCGGGGCTCCGATGCGGACCCTGACCAGGGTGGGGCGGAGCTTGCCGTGCTTGGGCAGGAGGCGGGCCGTGCCGTCGATGGAGACCGGGACGATGGGCACGTCCGCCTGCCGGGCCAGGATCAGGGCGCCCTTGTGGAAGGCGCCCAGCTCGCCCTCCCGCGCGCGGGTGCCCTCGGGGAAGAGGACGACGGCGCCGCCCGCGCGCAGGGCGTCCGCCCTGGACAGGAGGTCGTCCATGCCGCCTCCGGTACGGCGCACGGGGAACCCCGCGGCGAGACGGCTGCAGATGCGGCTGCGCCAGCGGGAGGCGAACCAGTAGTCGGCGGCGGCGCCGATCGCGGGCGCGTGGCGGGCGTCAAGGGCCGCGAGGAGGGCCGCGGTGTCCGCGTGGGAGGAGTGGTTCGCCACGACGACACAGCCACCGGACGGGAGGTGACCGCGCCGCTCGACACCGCCGGTGAGGGTGAGGAGGGTCCACCACAGGGCGCGGCGGAGACGTGCCGCGCCCCGCTTCGGGCGCCGACGGTCACTGGCCGCGCAGGGCTCGTCCTCCGGCGCCGGACGGGCTGGATGTCCCGAGCGCCCCCGCGTACGCACCTTCACAGCGTCACCACCATCGTCAGCAACAGAGCGACCAGCAGCGAATCGATCCGGTCGAGGAGACCGCCGAATCCCGGCAGCCAGCTCCCCGCGTCCTTCACGCCCGCCTCGCGCTTGACCATCGACTCCAGAAGATCCCCGAGTACGCAGCCCACGAGCACCGCGCCCCACAGCACGAGGGAGAACGCGCCCACCGCGGCCAGCGCGGCGGCGGTCGCGGCGGCGGCGCCCGCGACACCCGCCCAGGTCTTGTTGGGGGAGAGCGGAGACAGCGGCCGGGACAGCGGCCCCCTGCGGCCGAGCGCCGTGCCCCCGCACCACGCCCCCACATCCCCGAAGGCCACCGCGACGCCCACCGCCACCGCCGTCTCGCCGAGAAGCACGAGCCCGCTCAGCGAGACGGGGATCCACAGCAGGCCGAAGAGGGTCCGGCAGGTGCGCGTGTAGCCGTTCGCCGCGTCACCGGAGAGCAGCGAGGCCAGCGCGGCGCCGATCAGCAGCCACCCGGCCGTCCGCAGGTCCACCGCACCAGGCGCCGCCCACGCGACCCCCGGTACCGCCAGCGCGCCCGCCCACAGCACCGCCCGCTCGCCCCGCGGCAGCCCCGCCATCCGCGCGTACTCGCCCACGGCGACCACCCCGAGCCCGGCCGCGAGCGCGAACGCCCCCGCCCGGCCAAGGAAGAACGCCCCGAGGAAGAGCGGCGCCGCCAGCGCCCAGGTCCGCCACCGCTTGCGCAACTCCGCCCGCATCCGCACCCGCGAGGGCAGCGCCGCGACGGCCACCCCACCGGCGCCGAGCACTCCGGCGACCACGGGCAACGCGCGCCCGGCGGCCTCCCCGGCGATGAACGCCGCGCTCACCGCTCGCTCCGCACATCACCGGCGGCCACCGAGGAGGCCTCCAACTCCCGCCACAGGTGCGCGAGTCGGAGCCCCACCGTAAGCACCGAACCCGCGGCGATCACCACGAGCACCGGAGCCACCCACCCGGAAGCCGCCGCGAGGACCACGAGGGCGCAGCGCTCGGTCTTGCCGACCGGGCCCCCGTTCAGGCGGGGCGCGCCCGCCGCCGCGCCCGCGAGCGACACCCACGAAGGCAGCGTCGCCGCGAGGCCCGCCGTCGCCACCAGCCACAGCGGGGCCAGCGTCAGGAAACCCGCCAGCATGGCCAGGTCGGCCGCCCGGTCGCCCAGTTCGTTCAGGAGCGCGCCGCGTCGCGACGTGCGGCCCGTGTCGCGGGCCAGCGCGCCGTCGAGGTTGGCGAAGGCGAGCCGGGCGGCGAGCAGCACGGCCACGGGGAGCGCGGCGAACGGCACCGGCAGCCAGGCGAGCGCCGCCGCCGCGCCCGCCGCGCAGACCACACCCGCCACGGTGAGGGTGTCCGGCGACACCTGGCGGCGGGCGAGCGCGCCGCGTACGCCGGACAAGCGGTCCGCGTACCAGGGCTTGAGAGCGTAGAGGCCGTTCATGGCACCGACTCTGCCGCTGCCCGGCCACCGGCAAATCGGCGTGCGTACTCAAGTTTGGCCTGAGTACGGTGGAGGGGTGACCACGCTGCGTACGGCCCATACCTGCGATCTCGACCCCGTCGAACTCCGTGCGGCCCGCGCCCTGATGGACGAGGCGTTCGACGGGGACTTCAGCGACCAGGACTGGGACCACGGCCTCGGCGGCGTGCACGCCCTCGTGCGCGACGACTCCGGCCTCCTCCTCGCGCACGGCTCCGTCGTCCAGCGCCGCGTCCTGCACAACGGCCGTTCGCTGCGCGCCGGTTATGTCGAAGCGGTCGCCGTCCGCCCGGACCGGCAGCGCCAGGGCCTCGGCGGGCAGGTGATGGGCGCCCTGGAGCGGGTGATCGACCGGGCGTACGCGCTGGGCGCGCTCTCGGCGTCGTCCCAGGGGGAGCGGCTCTACCTCGCGCGCGGCTGGCGGGAGTGGAAGGGGAAGGTCGGCACACTCGACCCGACGGGCGTGGTGCTCATGCCGGACGAGGACCCGCCGCTCCTGTGGGGCGACGGCCTCGACCCGGCACACGAGCTGCTCATCGACTGGCGCGACGGCGACATCTTCTGAGCCGACCGCCACGGTCGCCGCGCAGGCTCTCATCCGCGAGCTCGGAGCCGCCAAAGGAGGGGCAGGTAAGGACGGCCGTCTCAGATAGTAGGAAGTCCGAGTAATTGTGGAGACAGACGCTCCGTCCTCGCTTAGCTTTGTAGAAGCCGAACGTCTCGCTCGACCAAGCGAATGGCGGTCGTGAGCCGGAGCCCCATGCAGGCAACCCCTGCGGCTCCGCAGCTCCCTGCCTCTGGGGGTCCCCCCACGCCCATTAGGCAGTGGGGGAGTCTCGAAATCACCCTGCTTTTTTCTCAAGGAGTGGATCTCCCATGGCCGAGACGACCGCACGCCGAGTCCGTCACGCTTCCCGTACGAGCGATTCCGAGCGCAGGAAGGCCGCCGCGGCCCTGCAGCGCGCCCTCGACCGCAGGGACAACGGAGGCGCGACGGGTCACTGACCCGCCCGCACCACCTCGAAGTGGTCCACGCGCTCTCCGCTCTCGGCGAGCGCGGAGACCGTCAGCTTCGGGTGGGCGCCGGCCGTCACCTCCACCGCGAGGAACGAGAAGCCGGTGTACCGCACCCGTGACCACTCCACCGTGTCCGGGTCGGGCAGACGCGACTTCGTCCAGTGGAACGACAGGATCGATTCGCGGTCCTCGACGTTCCCCTCGTAGCTGTCCTTCACGCCGACCGGGAAGTCGTAGAGGTCCTTGCCAGCGCCGCCCGCGGTGACGTACACGATGCCGTCGCGCGTCGGATCGGTCGACGCGCCGACCGGCACGGGCTTGCCGACCTCGCCGCCCTTGATCGCGTCAGTCCGCTCGTAGACGTGGTTGTGGCCGTTGACGACCAGGTCCACCTGGTGCTTGGTGAACAGCTCCAGCCATGCGTCGCGCAGCCCGCCGTCCGACGCGTGCGTAGCCGTCGAGTACATGCAGTGGTGGAAGAAGACCACGATGAAGTCGACCGACTCGTCCGCCCGCAGCTCGCGCAGGCGCTGGTCCAGCCAGGCGGTCTGCTTGCCGTCCGTGTAGCCCTTGTTGGCGGGGATCTCGTACGAGACGTCGTTCGCGTCGAGCGCGACGACGCCGACATTGCCGTACGTGAAGGAGTAGACGCCCGGCGCGCTCGACGGGTCGAAGCCGTTGTCCGGGAGCGACCAGCGGGCGGACTGGCCGCCGTAGCCGTTGGGCGAGTACCACGCCTCCATGTCGTGGTTGCCGGTCGTCACCATCCACGGGACGGATTTCGCGACGCTCTCCGTCTGCGCGAGGAAGGTGTCCCACACGCGCGCGTCGTACGTGTCGGACTCCTTGCCGTGCCCGGTGGTGTCCGCGTAGCAGATGTCGCCCGCGTGCAGATGGAAGGACGGGTTCTGGCCCAGGATCAACTGGTCGTTGGCGAGGGCGTCATAGCTCACGCCCTGGTCGCCGAAGGCCGTGAAGACGAACTTCTCCGGTGTCGCGGGCGCCGTGCGGAAGGAGCCGATCGTCGCCATCCGCTCGGGCGAGGCCGGGTCGAAGCCGTCGTGCCCGACGCCGTAGTAGTACGTCGTGCCGGGCTTCAGGCCGTCGAGCGCCGCGTGCAGGTAGTACTGCTCGACCGCGGGCAGCTTCTTCGACAGGGACGGGGTGTGCAGGTCGCGCACCTCCGCCTCGATCTTCCGGCTCAGCTCCCAGGGCTTCAACCCCACCCGCAGATAAGGGGACTTGACGGCGAACGGCACCTGCCAGGAGACCCGCATCTGCGTCTTCGGGTCGGCCCCGAAGGCGAGGTGCCGGGCGAAGGGAGCCACCAGCTTGCCGTCGACCTTGACGGGCGCGGACGTCGCGGCGAGCGGGCTCGACGCCGACGCGCCCTCGCCGTGGGCGCTGCCCGAACTCCCGGCGAGCAGGCCGATGCCGCCGACCGTGCCGGCGGTGGCGAACGAACCGGCGAGGACCTTGCGGCGCGAGAACTTCTTGCGCAGGTACTCGTGCTGCTCCGGCATGCTCATCTCGGCCGCGAGCCGCTCCGGTATGCCGACGTTTGGGGTGTCCATGTAGAGAGAACTTCCCAGCGACCCCCAACTCCCGCCAGGCCTGAGGGTAAAGGGAGAGTGGCCATGTGATGGCGCACCCGTGGCGTGACCAGGAGTGTCCGCATGCCGGACTGCGTGTGTCATCCCCTGGGACGGGGCGTAGGGTGTTTCGCATGTCTCGCAGCATCAATCTCGCAGTGATCCCCGGTGATGGAATCGGCCAGGAAGTCGTGGCCCAGGGGCTCAAGGTCCTCAATGCCGTCCTCCCGCAGGATGTGAAGCTGGAGACCAAGGAGTTCGACTTCGGCGCCAGGCGCTACCACGCGACCGGTGAGACCCTCACCGACGCCGACGTCGATGCCCTCAAGCAGTACGACGCGATCCTCCTCGGCGCGATCGGCGACCCCTCGGTCCCGTCCGGCGTCCTGGAGCGCGGCTTCCTGCTGAAGCTCCGCTTCCTCTTCGACCACCACGTCAACCTGCGGCCGTCGAAGCTCCTTCCGGGTGTCGCGACCCCCCTCAAGGGTCAGCCCGAGATCGACTTCATCGTCGTACGCGAAGGAACCGAGGGCCCGTACACGGGCAACGGCGGCTCGATCCGCACCGGGACCCCGCACGAGGTGGCGACCGAGGTCTCCGTCAACACCGCCTTCGGTGTGGAGCGCGTGGTCCGTGACGCCTTCGCCCGCGCGCAGGCCCGCCCGCGCAAGAAGCTGACGCTGGTCCACAAGAACAACGTCCTGGCGTACGCCGGTCACCTCTGGACGAACGTCTTCAACGAGGTGGCGAAGGAGTTCCCCGACGTCACCACGGACTACCTGCACGTGGACGCGGCGACGATCTTCCTCGTCACCGACCCCGCGCGCTTCGACGTGATCGTCACCGACAACCTCTTCGGCGACATCATCACCGACCTCGCCGCGGCCGTCTCCGGCGGCATCGGCGTCGCGGCATCGGGCAACATCAACCCGAGCCGCGAGTTCCCCTCGATGTTCGAGCCCGTGCACGGCTCGGCGCCGGACATCGCCGGTCAGGGCAAGGCCGACCCGTCGGCCACCGTCCTGTCCGTCGCGCTCCTCCTGCGTCACCTCGGCTACGAGGACGAGGCGGCGCGCATCGAGAACGCCGTCTCCGCGGACCTCGCGGAGCGCGGCGAAACGGTCCGCAGCACCGAGCAGATCGGCGACGCGCTCGCCGTACGAGTAGCGGGCTGACCCGGTAGCTCACCGTCAAGACACAGAAGCCGCCGGGTCTGGTAGACCACCCGGCGGCTTCTCGTATGCGGCTCCGGGTGCCACCATCGACCCCTGGGCCGCATTCACGCTGTTTCTTCCTCGGTGCCACGCGAGCGATAATCGAACGTGGGGCCGCGGAATGCAGGGTTACTCGGACGTCCTAGTACGAGAAGTACTGGCGTGAGCGCGGTCCGTCACCATCACACCGTGAAGGACTAGTACTCATGACGACGACGCCGACACCCACGATCGAGCTCAAGCCGACCTCGAGCCCGCTGTCCAAGGCGGAGCGCGAGGCGATCCTGGCCAACCCCGGGTTCGGTCGCCACTTCACCGATCACATGGTGACGATCAAGTGGACGGAGGGCCGCGGCTGGCACGACGGGCAGCTCGTGCCGTACGGCCCCCTCTCCCTCGACCCGGCGACCAACGTCCTGCACTACGCGCAGGAGATCTTCGAGGGCCTGAAGGCCTACCGCCGCCCCGACGGCTCGGTGGCCTCCTTCCGCCCCGAGGCCAACGCGGAGCGCTTCCAGCGGTCGGCGCGGCGGCTCGCGATGCCGGAGCTGCCCGTGGAGACGTTCATCGAGGCGTGCGACGCGCTGGTGAAGGCGGACAAGGCGTGGGTGCCGGCGCATGGTGGCGAGGAGTCGCTGTACCTGCGTCCGTTCATGATCGCGAGTGAGGTCGGGCTCGGCGTGAAGCCGGCCAACGAGTACCTCTTCATCGTCATCGCCTCGCCCGCGGGCGCGTACTTCCCCGGTGGCGTCAAGCCCGTCTCGATCTGGCTGTCGGAGGACCGCGTGCGGGCGGTCCCGGGCGGCGTGGGCGACGCCAAGACCGGCGGCAACTACGCGGCGTCGCTGCTCGCGCAGGCCGAGGCGGCGGAGAAGGGGTGCGACCAGGTCGCGTACCTGGACGCGGTCGAGCACAAGTGGGTCGAGGAGCTCGGCGGCATGAACCTGTACTTCGTGTACGGGGACAAGATCGTGACGCCGACGTTGACGGGCTCGTTGCTGGCCGGGATCACCCGTGACTCGCTCCTGACGGTCGCGCGTGACCTCGGCTACAAGTCGGAGGAGGCGCGGGTGTCGATCGACCAGTGGCAGGCCGACACGTCCGAGGGCACGCTGACGGAGGTCTTCGCGTGCGGTACGGCGGCGGTGATCACTCCGGTGGGCACGGTGAAGTGCCGCTCGGGCGAGTGGACCCAGAGCGGCGGTGAGCCGGGCCCGGTCACGATGAAGCTGCGGGAAGCGCTGCTGGATGTGCAGCGGGGGACGGCGGAGGACAAGCACGGCTGGATGCATGACCTCGGCTGAGGGTTCCCTGCGGGGCTTGGGCGGGCTGCGGGGCTGATCCGTCTTGGGTGCGGGGCCGCGCCGGTATGTCCGTCCTCGCCATCTTCCGTGGCTGCGGGGCTACTTCGGCCCCGCGGCCTTCGGGAGCCGTGCTCCGGGCAGACATACCGGCACGTCCCCTCCCGCGCGTTGCCGACCGCGGCTGATCGATGGCTGATCGCTGTGTCGCTGCGGGGCAATCGGGCGGGAAAGGTCTGTTCGGTCAGGGTTGGCTGCGGGCGAGCCGCTCAGGGGGTCACGCTGAACGCAGGTTCCACAGGCTCCGCAGCCCGCCCCCGCTCCAGTGCCACGTACGCAACGCCCCCCACCACGCCCGACAGCAGGAAACTGCAGTCCACCCCGCCGGTGAGGGAGAGCAGCGGCCCTTCGTAGGAGGGCAGCGAGACCGAGGCCAGGCCGACCGCCGCGCCCAGCGTCCAGCTCGCCGTCGCCGGGATGTTCCAGCCCCCGCGGTACCAGTAGATTCCGCCCCTGGAGCGGCGGTTGAAGACCTGGAGCGCCTCCGCGTCGTACGCGCCCCCGCAGCGCGCGAAGCCGATCAGGGTGATCACCGCCCACGGGGTGCCGATCGCCGTCAGGAGCAACACGAAGGACGTCATCGCGTCCTGCGCCTCCCACGCGTAGTGGCCCACGAACACGCACGCCGTGGCCACCACCGCGACCGTGTACGTCGCCCGCGCCCGGGAAGCCCGCGGCAGGATCGCGTCCAGGTCGAGGCCCATCGAGTACAGCATCAGGCCCGCGTTGCCGACCGAGCCCGCCGATGCGGCGAGGAGGAGCGGGACCAAGTACCAAGTGGGGGACGCCGATACCAGCGGGCCCGCGTAGTCGAGCGCCGCGCCCGCCGCGTACGCCGTGAACGTACCGAAGAGCTGGGGGACGAGGAGGCCGGCCAGCAGGCCGATCCACGATGCGCGCAGCACCGTGCGCGAGCTGTGGTGCGTGGGGGAGACGTAGCGCGTGTAGTCGCCCAGGAGCGTGATGAACGCGATCGGGCCGCTCAGGCCCGCCGCCACCAGCGCGAGCAGCCACGTCGGCCAGAAGGAGCCCAGGAGGTAGCCGCCCGCCTGGGGGAGGGCCGAGGTCGTGAAGTCGGGGGCGTAGGCCACCGCCCCGAGGATCAGCAGCGCCGTCATGCCGACCGCGAGGACGCGGGACAGCCGCAGCAGGACCCGGTAGCCGTAGACCGCGCCCGTCACCGTGGCGGCGGCGAGCAGCGCGTACACGATCCCGTACGAGAGACCGCTCGCCGGGAGGCCCGTCAGTCGGTGCAGGACGCCCACCATCACGTCCCCGCCGATCCAGATGGTCAGCGCGGTGTAGCCGAGGGAAAGGAGGAGCCCGACGATCGAGCCGATCAGGCGGCCCCGTACGCCGAACTGGGCGCCGGATGAGGTGGAGAGGTTCGTGCCCGTGCGGAGCGAGACCAGGGCGAGGGGGGCCGTGAGGGCCGTACCGATCACCGTGCCCGCCACCACGGACGTGACCGACGCCCACCAGCCGAGGCCGAACGACACCGGCAGCCAGCCGAAGACGATCACCCCGAGGCAGAGGTTGGAGCCGAGCAGGATCGAGATGAGATCGCGGGGGCCGCTGGTGCGTTCCCCGTCCGGGATGGTGTCGACTCCGCGCTGTTCTATCGGCATGAGGGTGCCCCTGACGCTCGATCGTGGCCGCCTGCGCACACAGGCCGCCGTCCGACTGTTTGAGTGCCGCTCAATGTGACCTGAGTCCTGCTCGCACGTCAATGCTTCCGTCACATCGATCTCGTGGTTAGAGTGATGCTCAAATGATGGAGGTGTGGTGGCGTGCGGCTTACCCCCACGGAACGCGACCGGCTGCTGCTCTTCGGGGCGGCCGAGCTGGCCAGGGCCCGCAAGGCGCGCGGCCTCAGACTCAACGTCCCCGAGGCGACCGCGCTGATCGCGGACGCGGTGTGCGAGGCGGCCCGCGACGGGGCCAGGCTCGCCGAGGCGATCGAGCGCGCCCGCTCGGTCCTCGGTCCTGACGACGTCCTGCCGGGTGTGGCGGACGTGGTGACCGAGGTGCATGTCGAGGCCGTCTTCGACGACGGCTCGCGGCTCGCGGTCGTCTCGCAGCCGATCGGTGCGGGGCTGGGGGACGAGGCCCCAGGGGCGCTGCTCCCCGGCCCCGAGCACGAGGAGCTCGCGCCCGTCGCGACGCTCACCGTGCGCAACACCTCGACCGTGCCCGTATCCGTCACCTCGCACTTCCACTTCTTCGAGGCCAACCCCCGCCTCGACTTCGACCGGGTGGCCGCGTACGGCATGCGGCTGGCCGTGCCCGCCGGGTCCTCGATCCGCTTCGGGCCCGGCGAGAGCGCCGAGGTCGGACTGTTGCCGATCGGCGGCGAGCGCATCGCGATCGGCTTCGCCGGCCTTGTCGACGGGCCGCTGGACGCGCCGGGCGCCCGCGAAGAGGCCCTGCGCCGCGCCGCCGCCTGCGGCTACCTCGGCGTACCGGAAACGACTGAGCAGGAGGTCGAGCGATGAGCCGCCCCGGAGGCCACCCCGCCGAACCACGCCGCCTCACCCCGTACGAGTACGCCGCCACGCACGGCCCCCGCGCCGGCGACCGCGTCCGGCTCGGCGATTCCGGGCTGACCGTCCGGGTGGAGTCCGATGCGCAGCAGTACGGCGAGGAGTTCCTCGCCGGGTTCGGCAAGACCGCCCGCGACGGACTGCACCTGAAGGCCGCCGCCGTCCGCGAGACCTGTGACGTCGTCATCAGTAATGTGCTGGTGATCGATGCCGTGCAGGGCATCCGGAAGGTGTCCATAGGGATCAGGGAGGGCCGGATCCACGCCATCGGGCGGGCCGGTAATCCCGACACCCTCGACGGTGTCGACGTCGTCGTCGGCACCGGTACGTCCATCGTGTCGGGCGAGGGGCTCATCGCCACCGCCGGATCCGTGGACACCCACGTCCACCTGCTCTCGCCGCGCATCATGGAGGCCTCGCTGGCCTCCGGTGTCACCACGATCATCGGGCAGGAATTCGGGCCCGTGTGGGGCGTCGGCGTCAACTCGCCCTGGGCGCTGAAGCACGCGTTCAACGCCTTCGACGCCTGGCCCGTCAACATCGGCTTCCTGGGCCGCGGTTCGTCCTCGCACGACGCCCCGCTGATCGAGGCGCTCGCCGAGGGCGGCGCGTCGGGCTTCAAGGTGCACGAGGACATGGGCGCCCATACGCGGGCGCTCGACACCGCCCTGCGGGTCGCCGAAGAGCATGACGTTCAAGTCGCCCTGCACAGCGATGGGTTGAATGAGTGTCTCTCGGTCGAGGACACCTTGAAGGTGCTGGAGGGGCGGACCATTCACGCCTTCCACATCGAGGGGTGCGGCGGCGGTCACGTACCGAACGTCCTGAAGATGGCGGGCGTACCGAACGTCATCGGCTCCTCCACCAACCCCACGCTGCCCTTCGGGCGTGACGCGGTGGCCGAGCACTACGGGATGATCGTCTCCGTCCACGACCTGAAGACCGATCTGCCGGGCGATGCCGCCATGGCCCGTGACCGCATCCGCGCCGGGACCATGGGCGCCGAGGACGTGCTGCACGACCTGGGTGCCATCGGGATCACCTCGTCGGACGCGCAGGGCATGGGGCGTGCGGGCGAGACCGTACGCAGGACCTTCGCGATGGCCGGGAAGATGAAGGCCGAGCTCGGCCCCATGGACGGGGACGGCGCGGACGACGACAACGCGCGTGTCCTGCGCTACATGGCCAAGCTGACCATCAACCCCGCCATCGCCCACGGACTCGCGCACGAGGTCGGCTCCATCGAGGTCGGCAAGATGGCCGACATCGTCCTGTGGAAGCCCGAATTCTTCGGTGCCAAGCCGCAGCTGGTCCTGAAGTCCGGCTTCCCGGCGTACGGCGTCGTGGGCGACCCGAACGCCGCCACCGACACCTGCGAGCCTCTCGTCCTCGGCCCGCAGTTCGGGGCGTACGGCGCGACGCCCGCCGACATCTCCGTGGCCTTCGTCGCGCAGGCAGCCGTCGACCAGGGCAACGACCAGATGCCGACCCGGCGGCGCCGCGTCGCCGTCCGCGGCACCCGCGGCATCGGGCCCGCCGATCTGCGGCTCAACTCCCGCACCGGCTCCATCGACGTCGACCAGCGCTCCGGCCTGGTCACGCTCGACGGCGACCCGGTCAGGTCCGAGCCCGCCGACTCCGTCTCGCTCAACCGCCTCTACTTCCTGTAGTCCGCCGCTTCCCGTAGTCCGTCCCGTCAGTCCTTGCCGTAGGGATCACCATGACCTTCCACATGCCCGCCGAGTGGGCCCCGCACGAGCGCACCTGGATGGCCTGGCCCGGCCCCAACCCCACGTTCACGAATGAGCGTGAGCTGGCCGAGGCGCGGGCCGCCTGGGCGGGCGTCGCCCGTGCCGTACGCCGCTTCGAACCCGTCACGATGGTCGTCGGCACCGGCCAGGGCGCGTCCGCCCGCGCGCTCCTCGGACCTGACATCGAGCTCGTCGAGCGTGACCTGGACGACGCGTGGATGCGGGACATCGGCCCCACCTTCGTACGTGACGGCGACCAACTGGCCGCCGTGGACTGGATCTTCAACGGCTGGGGCGGTCAGGACTGGGCCCGCTGGGAGCACGACGCGAAGATCGCCCGCCATGTCGCCGACCTGGCCGGTGTGCCCGTGCACTCCTCGCCGCTGGTCAACGAAGGCGGCGGCATCCACGTCGACGGCGAGGGCACGGTCCTGCTGACCGACACGGTCCAGCTCGACCCGGGACGCAACCCGGGGCTGACCCGGGAGCAGGCCGAGGAGGCGATCCACGCCCGCATCGGCACCCGCAAGGCGATCTGGCTGCCCAAGGGCCTGACCGGTGACTACGGGCAGTTCGGCACCCGGGGGCACGTCGACATCGTCGCCGCCTTCGCCGCGCCCGGCGTCGTCCTCGTCCACTCGCAGCAGGACCCCGCCCACCCCGACTTCGAGGTCAGCAAGGAGATCATCGGGGTGCTCCAGGGTCAGACCGACGCCCGAGGGCGCACCCTGCAGATCGTCGAGGTGCCCGCGCCGACCGTCCTCACGGACGACGAGGGCTGGGTCGACTACTCGTACATCAACCACTACCTCTGCAACGGCGGCGTCGTCCTGTGCGCCTTCGACGACCCGCGCGACGAGATCGCGGCCGGCATCTTCCGCCGTCTCTTCCCGGAGCGGACCGTGACGCTCGTGGACGCCCGTACGATCTTTGCCGGGGGTGGTGGCATCCACTGCATCACCCAGCAGCAGCCGAAGATCCCGAAGATCTAGCGTCAGACGAGTCACCGCAGGAGTCCCCGTGGCCGAGGCCGCACGCCGGAAGAACGCGCCACCGCGCGAGGACGTCCTTGCCGCAGCCATGGAGATGATCGCCGAGCGCGGCCTGGAGAAGCTGACCATGGCCGCGCTCGGCCGCGAGGTCGGCATGAGCAGCGGCCACCTCCTCTACTACTTCCGGACCAAGGACGAGCTGCTCCTGCGCACCCTGGAGTGGAGCGAGTCCGCGCTCGGCGCCGAGCGCGGCCGGCTGCTCGCACGGCGTGGCACGGCCCGCGAGCGGCTGGATGCGTACGTCGATCTGTACGTCCCGGACGGCCCCGGCGACCCCCACTGGACCCTGTGGCTGGAGGTCTGGAACCGCTCTCTGAACGCCGACGAGGACGAGCGCGACCGGCAGGTCGCCATCGAGAGCGCCTGGCACCGCGATCTGGTGGCGCTGCTCGCCGAGGGCGTGTCGCGGGGTGAGTTCGGGGCCCTGGACCCCGACCGTTTCGCGACGCGGCTGCGGGCCCTGCTCGACGGGTTCGCCATCCATGTGGCGATCGGCCTGCGCGGCACGGGGCGTGACCAGATCCTCGCGCACGTACGGGAGTTCCTGGACGGAGCGCTCGCCCCGGCCCCCCAGGACCCCGTTGGCCCCGTCTAGGTTGTACGCGTTCTTGCGGATTGCGTGTGTCCTGGAGGTGCGCTTGTATCCCCGTGGGCCTTCGGTATCGGGCCGGGGGGAACGACAGGTTTTGGGGGAAGCCATGTCCACTGCTCGACGTGTGTCCTTGAGTGCCTTACTGGTCGCGGCACTCGGCACGACCGCATTACCCGCCGCGGCACAGGCCGCGCCGCACGAGCCGCCGGTGCCGAAGGTGGAGCGGGTGAGCGTCGCGGCCGACGGGACCGAGGCCGACGGGGCTTCGCGTACCGCGTCCGTGTCGGCGAACGGCCGTTACGTCGGCTTCCACAGCGACGCGGAGAACCTGACAGAGGGTCATCAGGGGCCGTACGACTGGGCGTTCGTGAAAGACCTGGAGACCGGCGGGATCAAGCGCCTGGAGAACTCCATGGCCGCCCCCGTGATCAGCGACGACGGGCGGTACGCGGCGCACACCGGGTGGGGCTCGCACGGCATCAACGTCTTCCTCACCGACCTGACCACGGGGGAGATCAAGCAGATCGACGGCCGGGGATTCAAGTTCAGCGCGTCATCCCCGTCCATCAGCGCGGACGGCCGCCACGTCGCCTACGACCTGCACCCGAGCCACCCCTCAGACCCTGAGCGGGTCGAGGTCTACGACCGCGAGACCGACACCCGCGAGGTCATCAGCGACGGGCCGCCGGACACGTCCCGCGACATGGTGGACCCGTCCATCAGCGCCGACGGGCGCCACGTCGCCTACGAGGACAACGGCACCGGCCAGGTCTGGCTCCGCGACCGCACCACGGGCAGCCTCACCCGCGTCGACGACGGCACCGCGTCCACGCTGGTGCAGGTCAACGGCCGCACGGTGGCGATGAACGGCGCGGCCGGCGCTTACGTACGCGACGTGCGCACCGGAAAGGTCAAGCACTTCGCGGGCAAGGACGCCAAGGCCGTCAGTCGGAACGGGCGCCGACTCCTTTACGGGGACGCCGAGTCGAACCTCGTCCTGCGCGATCTCCGCAGCGGTCGCGAAGTGGCCGTCGGCCACGGCGGGGCGACGGCGGGGGCGATCGCGGACAAGGGGAAAGGCATCGTCTACAGCTCCGCCGACGCGGACCTGGTGCCGGGGGACACCAATGGAGTGTCCGACATCTTCCTGCGGACAGTTCCGGGGAAACCGCAACCGTAAGCACAACCGTAAGCGCATCCCACGCATCAAAGACATTGCGTGCACCGACCACAGCAAACGCACCGAACACCGGGCAATCACGGGGGACTTGACCATGCACCGCACCCAGCGCCGCGCCACCCTGGCCGCCGCCGCACTCGTCGCCGCGCTCACGGCCGGTACCCTGCCGGCCGCGTTCGCGGCGGACGCCGCGCCCCGCACCGAGGGCGTCAGCGTCACCGCCGACGGCAAGGCGGCGGACGACCGCTCGTCGTCGGCGACCATCAGCCGCGGCGGCCGGTTCGTGGCCTTCGGCTCCGAGGCGACCGACCTGGTCGCGGGCGACACGAACGGCCGCAGCGACATCTTCGTACGCGATCTGCGCACCGCGAAGACCGAGCGGATCGCCCTCGAAGGGCGGGACCTCAGGAGCCCTTCGCTCAGTGCCGACGGGCGGTACGTCGCGATGGTGACCAGCCCCGCGGACTCCTACTCGGACGCCGACGTCCGGCTCTACGACCGCAGGACCAAGAAGGTCGAACGGCTCGACGTCGAACTGCCCGACGGCGCCGCGGGCGCGGGCCGCGTGTCGCTGACGCCGAATGCCCGGTACGCGGTCTTCAACGTCGGTCAGAGCGCGGGCAGCGCCGGCGACATCGTCTTCCTGCGCGACCGGAAGACCGGCACGACCGAGCGGATCAGCGAGGCCGACCCGGGCAGGGAGGGGCGCACCGCGCACGGGGCGACCGTCAGCGACGACGGCAGCCGTGTCGTGTACGCGTACAACTACTACAACGGTCCGCGCGGCGACGACTGGAGCGACGTGCTGCTGCGCGACCGCAGGACCGGCGAGCTGACGGAGGTCGACCGCTCGTACGACGGATCGGAGACGGAGAAGGAGTCCCTCGACCCGTCCATCAGCGGCGACGGCCGCAAGGTCGTCTTCGAGTCCCGCGACACGCACCTCGTGCCGAACGACGACGACATCGCGTGGAACGTCTTCGTCCACGACATCGCCTCCGGCGAGAACCAGCGGATCCACGGCACCCAGGGCGGCCCCGGCGAGGTCTACACCCGCGCGCCCGCGATCAGCGCCGACGGCCGCCACGTGACGTTCATGTCGGAACTCGCCGAGGCCGGGTCCGAGTACGGCAAGGAGTGGCCCGTCTACCTGCGGGACCTGAAGAAGGGCAGCACCACGCTCGTCACGCCGGACACCACGGGCGGCACGGCCACCGCGAAGGTCGCCCCCGGCGGGATCTCGGCGGACGGCCGCCGGATCGCGTTCCTCTCCGGCGACGCGACGCTCCTGAGCGGCGACACCAACGACGGCGACGACGCCTTCGTGCGCCACCTGCGCTGAGGCCGCACGGCGATGCGGGCGGATGCGGGCGGCGCGTGGGACGTGCCGCCCGCATCGTGGTGTTCGGAACGTCCACGTACGCCCGCATCGTGAGACGGGGGAGCGCGGTGTGCGCGGGCTGTGGCAGGCTGCCACCGTGCTCTCGTTCGCCATGATTATTGGCAGCAGGCGCGCCGGTCCGCAGTGACCGTCTCGTACCACCATGTACGGGCGGACACCGTCGTCTCTCAGACCCGCGCGCAAACCTCTCGTACCCACGAGGGGTTTTTTCGTTTCCTGGCCCAACATCAGCCGGACGCGGAGCGCGAGGGATCATTGAAGCGGTGGAGCCGGTCATTCCGGTAGACCGAGATCCGACACAGGAGCCAGATCAGCATGACGGAAACCAGCACACCCGACGATGCGTTCCACGTCTTTGACACCACGCTGCGCGACGGCGCGCAGCGTGAGGGAATCAACCTGACCGTCGCGGACAAGCTGACCATTGCCCGGCACCTGGACGACTTCGGCGTGCGCTTCATCGAGGGCGGCTGGCCGGGTGCCAACCCCCGCGACACCGAGTTCTTCTCCCGCGCCCAGCAAGAGATCACCTTCCGGCACGCCCAGCTCGTCGCCTTCGGCGCCACGCGCCGCGCGGGTGGCTCGGCGGCCACGGACCCGCAGGTCAACGCCCTGCTGGCGTCCGGCGCCCCGGTCATCACGCTCGTCGCCAAATCCCATGACCGGCACGTCGAGCTCGCGCTGCGCACGACTCTGGAGGAGAACCTGGAGATGGTGCGCGACACCGTCTCCTACCTCGTGGAGCAGGGGCGGCGCGTCTTCGTCGACTGCGAGCACTTCTTCGACGGCTACCGCGCCCATCCCGAGTACGCCAAATCCGTCGTCCGCGCGGCCTCCGAGGCGGGCGCCGACGTCGTCGTCCTGTGCGACACCAACGGAGGCATGCTCCCCGCCCAGATCCAGGCGATCGTGGGCACCGTGATCGCCGACACCGGTGCCCGGCTCGGCATCCACGCGCAGGACGACACGGGGTGCGCGGTCGCCAACACCCTCGCCGCGGTCGACGCCGGCGCCACGCACGTGCAGTGCACCGCCAACGGCTACGGCGAGCGGGTCGGCAACGCCAACCTCTTCCCCGTGGTCGGCGCCCTTGAGCTCAAGTACGGCAAGCAGGTCCTGCCCGAGGGCTCGCTGCGCGAGATGACCCGCGTCTCGCACGCCATCGCCGAGGTCGTCAACCTCACCCCCTCCACGCACCAGCCGTACGTAGGCGTATCGGCCTTCGCGCACAAGGCGGGCCTGCACGCCTCGGCGATCAAGGTCGACCCGGATCTCTACCAGCACATCGACCCGGACCTGGTGGGCAACCGCATCCGGATGCTGGTCTCGGACATGGCGGGCCGCGCCTCCATCGAGCTCAAGGGCAAGGAGCTCGGGATCGACCTGGGCGACGACCGGGAGCTGGTGGGCCGGGTCGTCGAGCGGGTCAAGGAGCGTGAACTCAAGGGCTACACGTACGAGGCCGCGGATGCGTCCTTCGAGCTGCTCCTGCGTGAAGAGGCCGAGGGGCGGGCCCGGCGCTACTTCCGCGTCGAGTCCTGGCGGGCCATCGTCGAGGACCGCCCCGATGGCACGCACGCGAACGAGGCCACCGTGAAGCTGTGGGCCAAGGGCGAGCGCATCGTCGCCACGGCGGAGGGCAACGGCCCGGTCAACGCGCTCGACCGCTCGCTCCGGGTCGGCCTGGAGCGGATCTACCCCCAGCTCGCCAAGATGGAGCTTGTCGACTACAAGGTCCGCATCCTGGAGGGCAAGCACGGCACGTCGTCCACGACCCGGGTGCTGATCTCCACCAGTGACGGTGACGGTGAGTGGTCGACGGTGGGCGTGGCGGAGAACGTGATCGCGGCGTCGTGGCAGGCGCTGGAGGACGCGTACACCTTCGGACTGCTGCGGGCGGGCGTCGAGCCCGTGGAGTAGCGGCAAACCGGGGCGGCTCCGGACCGCCGCCGGGGGCTCGACTGAGTTAGCTTCGAAGTATGAGCAATGGGACGAAGCGAATATTTGTCGCGCTGTCCGGGCTTCTCGTGTCCCTGGGCGCCGTGTCGTTCACGGCGGCGCCCGGGGCCGCGGCTGCCGTGTCCGCCACCAGTGTCCCGGCTGTCGCCGAGGCCTGGGAGAAGAGCCCGGTGTACGTGGATCCGGCCGCCTCGGACCAGCTGTCCGGAGCCGACGCGGATGCCATCGCGGAGAAGATCGAGGACGCCGACAAGCCCGTGTTCGTGGCGGTGCTGCCCGCTGACTTCCCCAAACAGGACCTCTTCCAGAAGCTGCGCACCGAGACCGGTGTGACGGGTGTGTACGGGATCCGGCTCGGCGACGCGTTCGACGCGAAGGCGGACCGTGCGGTGCTGAGCAACGCGGCGGTCTCGAACCTCGTGAGGACGTACGGGGACGTGGGCAACACCAAGACTCAGCTGAACGACTTCGTCGACCAGGCGGTGAAGGACGCCCGTGGCTCGGCGCCCTCTTCCTGGGACGCCGGCGCCGACAGCGGTGCTCCGGTGGGTGCGCTGATCGGTATCGGTGCGGTGCTCGTGGCGGGTGCCGGGGCCACGTACGCGGTGGTCCGGCGGAACCGCAGGCGGCGGGCCGAGGAGCAGCGCGTGGCGCTGGAGAAGCTGCGGGTCGTGGTGGACGAGGACATCACGGCGTACGGCGAGGAGCTCGACCGCCTGGACTTCCACCCCTCGGAGGCGGGCGCGGACGACACGATGCGCGCCGATTACGAACGTGCCCTCGACTCGTACGAGAAGGCGAAGTCGTTCATGGCGGCGGCGGAGCGGCCCGAGGAGGTGCGGGCCGTCACGCAGTCCCTGGAGGACGGCCGCTTCTCGCTCGCCCTGCTCGCCGCACGGCGTGAGGGCCGGCCGCTGCCGGAGCGGCGTGCGCCCTGCTTCTTCGACCCGCGGCACGGCCCGTCGGTGAAGGACGCGCAGTGGTCGCCGTCGGGTGGCGCCGAGCGCTCGGTCCCGGTCTGCCTGGCGGACGCGACGCGCCTCGCGGACGGCGAGGAGCCGATGGCCCGGACGGTGACCACGGAGTCGGGCGAGCGCCGCCCGTACTGGGAGGCGGGCCCGGCATACGGCCCCTGGGCCGGCGGCTACTTCGGCGGCGGCATGCTGCCCGGTCTGCTGGTCGGCACGATGCTGGGCTCAATGATGGCGAGCCCGGCGTATGCGGCGGACTACGGGGCGGGATACGGGGACTTCGGCGGAGGCGGTGCGGGTGCCGGGTACGACGGCGGGGACTACTCGGGGTCGGACTTCAACCCTGGGGACTTCGGTGGTGGCGGGGACTTCGGCGGGGGCGGGGACTTCGGGGGTGGGGGGTTCTAGGGGGTTGCTGCGGGCAATCGGGATGGGGGTCCCCCTGCTCTTGAAGAGCTTGGGGGAGAGCGGGAAAGGCCTGTTCGACGAGGGTCGGATGCGGAGTGACGGGGGGAGGGCTCAGGGCCTAGAGGCCAGTGAGTTCCGCGGACAGTTGCCAGAGGCGGGCCGCCGCTTCGGGGTCCGTTGCCCAGGGTTTGACGCCGCCGATCAGCATGTCCTCCGTAGTGGCGGGCTCCGCGAGGTCGCAGTCCTGGCAGTACGCACCGCCGTACGCGTCCAGCAGCGGTGACGTCGCCGCCCAGACCGCCGTGGCCGCGCCCTGCGCCGGGGTCTTGAAGCCCGGTGCCGGACGGCCGTCGGCGGTCAGCCAGCCGTGCGCCAGCTGTTCCTCGCGGGGGATGTGGCGCTGGAGCGGTGTGAGGATGCTGCCGGGGTGGACCGAGAAGGCCCGGGGCCCGGTGGGCAGGGAGTCCAGGTGTACGGCGAAGAGCGCGTTCGCCGTCTTGGACTGGGCGTACGCCGACCAGCGGTCGTAGCCCTGGTCGAAGTGCGGGTCCGCCCAGCGGATGTCGGAGAGGAAGTGGCCGGACGAGGTCACGGACACGACACGTGCGGTACCGGGGCTCAGCACCGGCCAGAGGCGGTTGACCAGGGCGAAGTGGCCGAGGTGGTTGATCGCGAAGTGGGACTCCCAGGTGCCGTTGGGGCCGAACCGGGTCTCGGGGCAGGCCATGACGCCCGCGTTGTTGATGAGGATGTCCAGGGTGCCGCGCGTGGCGAGAAAGCGGTCGGCGAACTGCCTGACGCTGTCCTGGTCCGCCAGGTCAAGCGCCTGCACCTCCACGCGTTCCGTACCCCGCAGCGCCTCCCGCGCGGCGCCGGGCCTGCGCGCCGGGACGACGACGTGCGCGCCCGCCCGGGTGAGCGCCCGGGTGATCTCCAGGCCCAGGCCCGAGTATCCGCCGGTGACCACCGCCGTCCTGCCCGAGAGGTCGATCCCGTCGAGTACGTCGTCCGCCGTGCTCAGCGCCCCGAACCCGCTGCCGATCCTGTGCTGTTGCTCTTGCCGTGTGGTCATGTGCGTGACGCTAGAAGCTGGACCGCGCTCCAAGGCAAGTACCGGCGCCCGCGCTCAGGCGCTCTCCGGTGGCGGCATCTGCCACCTGCCCGAATGGCCGGGCGGGAGGGCCAAGTCGCGCCGCACCGCCTGGTAGTAGCCCTCGCGCGTCGTCCGCTGCCGGTCCAGGAGGGCGGACCACGCGTCGGGATCGTGGGTGTCCTCGCGCAGGAAGCGTTCCATCTCGACGACGGTGAGGATCCAGACCCGCGCCTTGTCCACCACGTCGGGCGTGCCGAGCATCAGCAGGGCCTCACCGGCCGGATCGCGGGCGATAGCGGCCTCCGCCAGGTGGGGCGCCGCCTCTTCGGGGGAAAGGGGGTGCGGGTGCGGGTCGTTGCCGAGGTGGGCCGCGACGCGGTAGGTGAGCGTGACCGCCTGCTTCACCACGCGGGCGTAGTCGCCGTAGACGGCGAGGCGCCGCTCCTCCCAACGGGCGGCCTGCTCCCGCTGGAAGCGGGCCCGGTCGCCGCGAGTGATCGCCAGGTACGAACCGAGCGCACCGACGATCACGCCTATGAGGGCGGGCAGTTGCTGTATGAACTCGGCCACGGCCCGAACCGTATCGCGAACGCCGGACGCCGAGCGCTCGCCCTCCTGGAACGGGGTGGTGGAGGGCGACCGCGCTCGTAGAGGCCCCGGGGCCCCGGTCAGCCGGCGTTCTTGATGGCCGAGATGTCGAAGTTCAGCTTGATCTTGTCGGAGACAAGCACCCCGCCCGTCTCCAGCGCGGCGTTCCACGTGAGGCCCCACTCCGAACGGAGGATCTCCGCCTTGCCCTCGAAGCCGACCCGCTCGTTCCCGAAGGGGTCCGTGGCCGAGCCGTTGAACTCGAGGTCGATGGAGAGCGGCTTGGTGGTGCCGAGGATCGTCAGGTCACCGGTGACGCGGTAGTCGTCGCCGCCCAGCGCCTCGGCCTTGGTGGAGCGGAACGTCATCTCCGGGAACTCGTCGATCTTGAAGAAGTCCGCGCTCTTGAGGTGGCCGTCACGGTCCGCGCTGCCGGTGTCGATGCTCTCCATCTTCACGTCGATGGAAGCCGTCGAGGCGGCGGGGTCCGTGCCGTCCAGGTGCAGCGTGCCCGCCACGTCGGTGAAGGAGCCCTTGACGTTCGTGACCATGGCGTGGCGTGCGACGAAGCCGATCGACGTGTGCGAGGGGTCGATCGCGTACTCACCGGTCAGAGCGGCAAGCTCCGGGTTGACCGGGGCGGTCGCGGTGGCGGTGGAAGTGGCGGTTTCGTTCTTGCGGCCGAAGAGACCCATGACTGCTCCTTGGGGACGAGGTGCGATCTGATGCGATCTGTTGAATGTTCAACGAGATTCACTCTAACCCCATTCAGTTCAATGTTCAACCTATAGCGGAGCGTGCCTCGGTTGTCGCGATGCGTCACTCCAGGAATTGGTCGGTCCGGTTGAGATGCAGGGCGTGTGAGGTGTCTCTCACCCGTTCCTTTGTGGAATCCCCACAGGACGACGGCCCTCTGAGCAGTCACTTCGGGCGCACTGGACTGGGGTTCTGTTCGGGGGTGCCAGGAAAACGGGCCGGAGACTGTTCAGAGTCGACGGTCCGTTTCCGTAGGCCCACTTCGTAAGGTCACTACATGACCGTTTTGGACGACACCGCTTCTCCCGAAGGCGAGCCCACGGACGCGCGTGGGCGCGTGGCCGAGCTGCACGCGATCCGTGCCGAGGCGCTGCGCGGGCCGAGCGAGAAGGCGACGGCGGCCCAGCACGCCAAGGGCAAGCTGACCGCGCGTGAGCGGATCGAGCTGCTGGTGGACGCGGGTTCGTTCCAGGAGGTCGAGCAGTTGCGCCGCCACCGGGCGACCGGGTTCGGCCTGGAGGCCAAGAAGCCGTACACCGACGGTGTCATCACCGGCTGGGGCACGGTCGAGGGCCGCACGGTCTTCGTCTATGCGCACGACTTCCGCATCTTCGGCGGCGCGCTTGGCGAGGCGCACGCCACGAAGATCCACAAGATCATGGACATGGCCATCGCGGCCGGTGCCCCGCTGGTCTCTCTCAATGACGGCGCCGGCGCCCGTATCCAGGAGGGCGTCTCCGCGCTCGCCGGGTACGGCGGCATCTTCCAGCGCAACACCAGGGCCTCGGGTGTCATCCCGCAGATCTCGGTGATGATGGGCCCGTGCGCGGGCGGCGCGGCCTACAGCCCCGCCCTGACGGACTTCGTGTTCATGGTCCGTGAGACCTCGCAGATGTTCATCACCGGGCCGGACGTGGTGCGTGCGGTGACCGGTGAGGAGATCTCGCAGAACGGTCTGGGCGGCGCGGACGTGCACGCCGAGACCTCGGGCGTGTGCCACTTCGCGTACGACGACGAGGAGACCTGCCTCGCCGAGGTCCGCTACCTCATCTCGATGCTGCCCTCCAACAACCGAGAGAACCCGCCCACCCACGAGTCCGACGACCCGGCGGAGCGCCGCTCGGACGTCCTGCTCGACCTGGTCCCCGCGGACGGCAACCGCCCGTACGACATGACCAAGGTCATCGAGGAGCTCGTCGACGAGGGCGACTACCTCGAGGTCCACGAGCGCTGGGCCCGCAACATCATCTGCGCCCTGGCCCGCCTGGACGGCAAGGTGGTGGGCATCGTCGCCAACCAGCCGCAGTCCCTGGCCGGGGTACTGGACATCGAGGCCTCCGAGAAGGCGGCCCGCTTCGTCCAGATGTGCGACGCCTTCAACATCCCGATCGTGACGCTCCTTGACGTGCCCGGCTTCCTGCCGGGCGTGGACCAGGAGCACGGCGGGATCATCCGGCACGGCGCCAAGCTCCTGTACGCGTACTGCAACGCCACCGTGCCGCGGATCTCGCTGATCCTGCGCAAGGCCTACGGCGGCGCGTACATCGTCATGGACAGCCAGTCCATCGGCGCCGACCTGACCTATGCCTGGCCGACGAACGAGATCGCGGTGATGGGTGCCGAGGGCGCCGCCAACGTGATCTTCCGGCGCCAGATCGCGGCCGCCGAGGACCCCGAGGCGATGCGCGCGCGCATGGTCAAGGAGTACAAGGCCGAGCTGATGCATCCCTACTACGCCGCGGAGCGAGGCCTGGTCGACGACGTGATCGACCCCGCCGCCACCCGCGAGGTGCTGATCAGCTCCCTCGCGATGCTCCGCAACAAGCACGCCGACCTGCCGTCGCGCAAGCACGGCAACCCCCCGCAGTAATCCTGCAGTAGCCCACAAGGAGAACGCTGCACATGACTACCCCCGACATCCGCGTCGAGAAGGGCCACGCCGAGCCCGAAGAGGTCGCCGCCATCACGGCGATCCTGCTGGCCCGCAGCGCCGCCGCCACCGCGCAGGCGCCCGCGCCCCGCCGAGGCCGCGACAAGGCCGGCTGGCGCCGCCTGGAGCGCTCGCCGGGCTTCCGCGCCCCGCACAGCTGGCAGGGCTAGCCCCACCGCCTCACCGCACACAGCACGGCCCCGCACCACTTCTGGTGCGGGGCCGTGCTGCATCCTGAACCGCCGCTGCGGCGGTTCAGGGCGGCATGCACCCGCAGACAAAGACGAGGGGCCCCGCACCAACCTGACGGTGCGAGGCCCAACGACGTACAGGCAAGGACGGTTGACGCAGCCGCGCCTAACGCAGACGCGCCATCAGCGCGTGCTCGACGAGCGTGATCAGACCGCTCTTCGCGTCCGCGCGATGCCTCGCGTCCGTCGTGATGATCGGGGTGTCCGGGCCGATCTGCAGCGCCTCGCGGACCTCGTCCGGCGTGTACGGCTGGTGGCCGTCGAAGCCGTTGAGGGCGATGACGAAGGGCAGGCCCGAGTTCTCGAAGTAGTCGACGGCCGGGAAGCAGTCGGCGAGACGGCGGGTGTCGAC